>JALZVK010000354.1 GCA_023301005.1 Saprospiraceae bacterium
TCTCTTAACTCTGCGGTAAAAAAAATTAGTTATCCCTCTTTATTCCCTCAATCTCATCCCTCTTCAAAGCTCTATTATAAAATTTCAAATCACTAATCGAACCTGTAAATGCTCGCCTCATTCGCCCATCTTTTTTTCTTAAGCCAATCAAGATCGGAGACTCATTAGCAGTCACACAAGGAGGAGGAAGCGTCGCATCAGCAGTACCTTCTAATTTCCCATCAATGTATAAATAAATTTTTTCCAAGTCATCTTTTGAGGCGATGATATGATGCCATTGATTATCATTAATAGTTGTTTCACTAACCACAGTTGGTTGCAGAATACAACGACTATTACCAAATTGACTCAAATAAATTTTTCCATTTCGTTGATCATTTTGATTATAAATTCTGATTCCAAATGGAAAACCTTCCGCAGTACTCGTTGACCATTTAGAAATAATATCATTGATGCTTCCATTCGTATCATTTTGTTCCTTCGGAACTTTTATCCAAAATGAAATGGAAAATTTTTCACTATTCGCAAAGTTGAGATTTCGTTTATTTGGAATTTGAATATAATCATCTATGCCATCAAATGCGTAAGCATTTTTTTTATCACCTGAAAATACAGACGCTATAATTCCAGTATCCAAAATCGCTTCATGAATTTCAAACTCATTAGTCTTTATCAAAGTAGAATCATTTGTAAATGGATAATGCGCAACCAATCCATCTGTTACCTTAGTACCACAAGAATAAAAAATAATAACAATACAAATACAAAACATAAAAAGGAAAGAATAAAAAGAAGATTTCATTTTAGATTTTTTTAATCAACTCGTATTACTTACTCCAACTAAATTATTTTTTGAAAAAACTAGTTGCCAAGTTTAATCCATTTTTTATCATATTATTTACATCAGATGAAATATTAAAAAACAAAGTCATTCCCCAAAAAAGTATGGACATCAAAATAGATCGTAATAATATATTGATAAATGGATTAAAGTTGAATGGTACAAAATAAATAAATAACCAAGTGATAGCTACAATCAAAAGTATTTTAAAGGTCGCAAATGAGAAAGGGTGGAATTTAAATTGATACTTAATAAAAATAAGTTTTGCTAAATTATAAATAGTGATAGAGCAAAATGTCGCAATAGCCGAACCTGTTATTCCATACTTCGGAATGAAAAATAAATTTAGAATAATATTTAAAACGGCTAATACTAATAATAAATAAAAGTTGAATCTGAACTTCGAAGAGTAACCAATTATTTCAGTATTTACACTTGTTCCCAAGTCAATTATTTTTGCTAAACCCAAAAATAAAATCACATATTTACCTTGACTGATTTCATCAGATTTTGGCATTATTTCAAATAGGTCATCCACAGATCCCCAAATTCCTAAAAATGTATACCAACCTATAATCAACAAAATAATAGATGATTTTTTATAAATCATTTTGATTTCTTCCATATCATTTGATTTCCAACTTTTGGAAATGATAGGGGCAGAAATAGAAATAATTCCTTTTGCTGGTTTGGAGATCACATCACTTATCACATTGGTAATAGCATAAATTCCACCTGAAGCAATATCTATCATACCTGCTACCATAATGGTATCTATTCGAAATGCAACTTGACTTCCTAAAGAGTTGAGTAAACCAAAAATGGAATACGATCGTATTTCTTTGGCTAGAGGTTTGGTAATAAATTTGAAATCAGTTTTAAAATATAATTCACCTAAAAATTTAGTGTAGATAAGAAGTCCTATAAAAACTAAAATATAATTTATTACTACACCCTTTACAAATAGATTAACGCTGAGATAACCGCCAATAAATAATAAAGTGAGTAAGGGAAGATTGATTTTAATGAGCAGTTGATCTAATATATTAGGGACAACAATTCGATGAAAGTTAGAGACATATTTTAAAAGAATAGTATTGAAAATAAAAAGGAAGGCTAGAGGAACGATGTAGTAAAAATAATTTTCAAATAAAGCTCGGTTTTCATCTTCTATAAATAATATATCTATTAAAAGATATTTTATCACAGGAAGGAAAATTAAAAAAAGTAAAAATCCTACGATACCTCCTGATAGCAAAAATCCTAAAAATCCATTATGCTGATTTTTTTCATCTTGGAAATCTGGAAAAAATTTAACAGCATGTATATTAAATCCAATTAAGAAAAAAGCAATACATAACACCGTACTTCCGTACAACAAACTAAAAAGTCCATATAGCTCTGTAACTTGTGGATAAATAAATAAGGTGCTGAATAACCCAATGACTACTCCTACATAACTTACAATAGTGTGCTTTAATCCCTGCCGTTGAATTATTCCCATAAATTAAAAAATGAATTTTTATTTTTTCTCACAATAAACAATGTAATATCTAGGAGTGAATTTTCTTAATAAAGGTCTAAAACCAATTCCCTCTTTAGTTTCAGATATCCATTTTTCACTTACTTTTATTTCCCATCCTGCTTTTTCCAAAAGCATATCAAATTGCCTTGGTTCAAACTCATGATAGTGACGGTCAAATGGATCGCTCTCACTCCAATAAGCATCTGCAAACCATAACCTTAATGGAACTGATGCTACTAATTTTTTAGCTTTTGCTTGTTGTAATAATGGAAATGGAGAAACCAAATGTTCTAAAATTTCAAAAGCAGTAATTACTTTAAATGATTCATTCTTTACGATTTCAAAATCAAGATCTAAATCTATTTTTAAAGATGTATTTTCGACTTGATAATCATGTTTTATCATCAACTCTGATAATGGGTTGGTTGGACCTAAATCTAGAATTTGTTCAGATACATCAACTTTATCTTTCATGAATTCTAATGTCTTTTTGAATCGCCAATTGTGGACGTCACCATAAATACTCTCCGTAGCTATTTTTTTCATGTATTTCTTTGTTAGATTTATTTCGAACACTTAGGTTTTTAAAACGTAATAAAATTACTTAATGATTCACCAAATACAAAAATTAGATTTCTATATATTTTACTGGAAATAACTAGACTTTATTAAGTCAACATTCACTTGGAAAGGTTATTTCAATTTACAAACTTTGTATAAACGTTTTTAAATACATTTTAACATCAAATAATTTTTAAATTTTCTAACAAAGTTACTACATAAAACGATAATTATGAGAATAGGAATGATACTAGATAATGAGTTTTCGGGAGATATGAGAGTAGAGAATGAAGTAATATCTTTAGTTCAAGCAGGACATAAGGTGTTTGTACTTTGTTTTACGTATGGAAAAAAACCTGTTAAAGAAATCTTTCATGGTGCAGAAATTATCAGAATAAAAATCAATACCAAAGTGAAGGATAAAATGAAAGGATTGACCAATACTTTTATTGATCCTTATTCTAGATATTGGGGAAAACAGATTGCTCCTTTCGTCAAAGAAAATAATATCGAAGTACTTCATGTTCACGATTTATATTTACTAGGTGGAGCTTATCAAGCTGCTGAAAAAATTGATTTTGATATTCCTATAGTAAGTGATTTACATGAAAATTATCCAGAAGCGTTAAAGTATTATAAATTCAGTAATACATTTCCAGGCAATCTTTTAATCTCTATTCCGAAATGGGAAAAGACAGAAATTAAATGGGTCAACAAAGCAGATCATGTCATTACTGTAATAGAAGAAGCGGTCACTCGATATGATAAATTAGGGATTGATAAAAATAAAATTTCTGTTGTAGCCAACTATGTTAATTCTGATGAATTTTTAAATGCGGAACAGGATGAAGATTTGATCAACCGTTTTAAGAATGAATTTGTAGTTTCATATATAGGCGGTTTTGATACGCATCGAGGTTTGGAATCTGTCATAAAATCTATTCCGCTTATCAAAGATAAAATCCCAAATTTTAAATTAGTTTTAGTAGGGAAGGGGAGAAATGAAAATGACTTAAAAGATTTAAGTACAAAATTAGGCGTTAATGATTTGATAGATTTTGAAGGATGGCAATTGCCTCGAATGTTACCATCTTACATCATGGCAAGTAATGTCTGTTTGATTCCTCATTTAAAAACGGGACATACTGATAATACGATTCCTCACAAGTTATTTCAATACATGCTTTTAGGAAGACCTGTCATTTCTACTAATTGTGATCCATTAGCTAGAATTATAAAAGATACCAACGCAGGATTAATTTTTAGTTCTAATAATGAAAAGGAATTAGCAGATTGTATGCTTTCATTATATACTAACAAAGAAGATGCAAAGCGTATGGGAGAGAATGGAATCAATGCGGTAAAGGATAAATATAATTGGGAAAATACTGCGGAAGCACTTGTTCGATTATATGAAAAAATAGAAGCTTCAACAAAACCACAAAAGGTGGTTTCTTAGATTTTTAAATTCAAGTTTGAATTTTTTTTGTTTGGGAAATGTGAAAAAGGAAATAATATCCGAGGCACGGTTGGAAACTGTGCCTCGGATATTTACTTTACTTTCTATTCGCATTTGAAATACTTCTATCCGTATTTAAAAGATTGATAATACAGCTATCCATATTTCCCACATTAAAAACAAAGTCTTGTTTTATTTTTTTACCATTAGGATATTCAGCAGGTTTCCAATTAGGCATATCGGAAATCGTTGCTAACAAAATCTCATCAATATTTTCATCTCTTGAAGATTGGAAAATATGAGGATTAGTCACTTCTCCTTTTTCATTGATGGTAAATTTTACTACAGCTAAAACTTGCTCATCCAAACTACTCGCAGGAATTTTATCAATTGCATTTTCTTTTAAATATTTATTCATCTGTTGACTTCCGCTAACATACTTCGCGTCGCTTTCAGTAGTAATCGAAAATTTAAAATCCATTTCACGAGGAGTATTTTCTTTTAAATTATTTTCAGCAATATATTGAATCCTTACCTCAATGTCTGAACCAAAGTCCGCTGTATTAATCAATTCTTTTTGCGCAGAGGTAAGCGTATCATTTGTACTTATAAATTTTT
>JALZVK010000355.1 GCA_023301005.1 Saprospiraceae bacterium
GCGCAGACTATGTTCCTATTTTTTCGCATCGTTTCATCAAAAAATGAACATTTTTATCTCAAAATCTAATTTCCCAACAAGCTCTAAGTAGTTAGCCAAATTTCCTTGGTAAAAGAAATTCAAGACTAAGGAATCGTCAAACAATTACTAAGGTAAGAATTTTATTATTCCTAGGATTATTAAAATTTATCTAGATAAAGATTGTCGGTCGTGCATATAATTTTATTTAGAACGAGGTTGTCATATTGAAAATATGGCAATATAATTGGATTGTAATATATACTAACTATTCATAAACTAACAATCTATACTAATGAGTTGCAAAACAAATTTATCGTTGCAACTAACACTACTAAGCCTATTTTTAATTTTCCTAACTACATGTAAAAAGGAAGAAATTCCAATCAAAGATTATCCTATCAAAGAGCCACCAATTGAAGATGTTTCAACTACATCAGATGATGATTTAATCCTGGCAAATACTTTTATAGTTTTAAAATCAGAAACGATTCTACGTAATTTGATTTTACAATCTATCTTTCAATTGTATCTCTATCCTGAATTATCGGACTTACAAAACAATCAAGCTACAACTAGAACTGGTTGTCCTTCATCTAGTATTAATCCTGGTAATACTATTGTTACATTAACTTATGATTATTGTAATACGACTAGTAATATCAATTATTCTGGTACAGTAACTTTAACTATTGTTGGAACACTTGGAGTGACGGGTACAACTATCGACATTGAATTAAGTGAAGATTTTTTGATTAACAATAATGAACAGATTAGTGGTTTTGTTAAATTACAATATGATGGAATTGCTAATGTGAAGTACGATGTTACTGAATTAGAATTAAATAATAATTCAACGTCACCTCCTACAGAAGTTAGATTATCTAATATTGGTATCATCACTCATATAGAATTAGTTGATATTAATGGTAATGATAATAGCTCTAATCCATTAACCTATTTAGAAAATGAAATATTATTTAATCCATATCTAACTGTACATTGTCCGAATGCTAATGGAGATGATTTAGTTACTTTGGAAGTCGCACCTGTTGCATCAGAAATAAGATACAACTTAACTTGTGGAGCTCCTTATGATGGAGAAATATTACTAACTACTACTTCTGGAGATTTTCATAGTTCAATAGATTTTGCTTATCCTAATACACAATCTGCTGCAACTTGTGATAACGAAATAAATATATGTATTCCTGACAGAATGGGAAGTGTGATATGTGAAGATGAGACGATGTAATTTTTTTTATGTCATAAAATAAAAGCACTCAAGAATTAAATTTTTGAGTGCTTTTGTTTTTTTAAAACCATGCACGGTTGGAAACCGTGCTATGGAATAGAATTATTTTTATTTTTTTAAAAATTACTGCCTAGTTTCAAAGCATCATCATTTCTTAACCAAATTGCTTTCTGTATATGATTGCCTGATTGTACAGATAATGGAATCGAAACTAAAGCCAAAGCCAATCCTCCTAAAGCGAAACCAAGTTGGGCATTTTCATTATCAACTCGATTCGCCATTATGACAAGAGCTATCGCTCCTCCTGTAAGGAAAAGAGAAGTGTTTCTTTTTGTTTCAAATTTTTTAAATTCTTTTAATCCCATCGGACTAATTTTCATTTCTTCTTTAATATTTTGATGAAAGAATCCTATCGGTTTTTTTACTCCATTTTTCACATACTTATTGCCTTGTATATAAATGGTGTTGGCATAATAATTTTTGTCGACAGTTAATTGAGCTATTGATTTGTTATTTGAAAATAAAAAACAAACAAGACATAGGAATAACAATAATTTTACATTTTTCATTGGATAGTGTGTTTTTAAGATTAATAAAATAGTTTTAGCTATTTCAAAACGAGGCTTACAAGGTTTTCCTTTTTTTGCTATGAAAATTTAACATAAGGAACGGTCAAAGAATAACTTCCCGTTTTAAGCCAATTCTTTTGCCCTTATTTTTTTCTTTAAAATCAGTCATAGTATTAACAATACTCCTTCTTTTAAAGAAAACCTAAGACCAAAATAATTCGCCTTAAAATCAGGAACTTATTCTTTTACCGTTCCTAAGTTATTAATGTCCTCTATATAATTAAACAAAAGATTATTTCGTTCGTAATAGTTTTATATAATTATTTCCAAATAAAAAACGTTACCTTTGCGCCTTCTTTAGAAAAAATGCTAAAGGATTATAAATTCAAATTACATGAAGGAATTAAAAAATATTGCAATTATTGCCCATGTAGATCATGGGAAAACTACTTTGGTAGATAAGATTTTATACCAATGTAAACTCTTCCGTGATAATGAGGAAAAAGGAGAACTTATCCTTGACAATAATGATCTGGAAAGAGAGCGTGGTATCACAATCGTTTCCAAAAATGTATCAGTTACTTATAAAGATGTCAAAATCAATATTATTGATACTCCTGGTCACGCCGATTTTGGAGGTGAAGTAGAGCGAGTATTGAATATGGCTGATGGTGTTTTGCTTTTGGTTGATGCTTTTGAAGGTCCTATGCCTCAAACTCGATATGTATTAGGAAAAGCAATTGCTTTAGGATTAAAGCCGATTGTTGTTGTTAATAAGGTAGATAAAGAAAATTGTCGCCCTGATGAAGTTCAAGAAGATGTATTTGAATTGATGTTTAACTTGGATGCTACGGAAGACCAATTAGAATTTGTTACCGTTTATGGTTCTGCGAAAAATGGTTGGATGGGTGAAGATTGGAAAAATCCAACTGAAGATGTAACTTATTTGTTAGATCAAGTTTTGGAACATATTCCTAGTCCAAAAATAAATGAAGGAACTTTGCAAATGCAAATCACTTCTATCGACTACTCTAACTATATTGGTCGTATCGGAGTAGGTCGTGTGAATCGTGGTGTCATAAAAACTAACTCTCCTGTTTCACTTGTTAAGAGAGATGGTACAATCACAAAAGGAAGAATCAAAGAATTATATTCTTTTACAGGATTAGGTAAAGCAAAAGTGGAAGAATTAAAAGCGGGTGATATTTGTGCGGTAAGTGGAATTGAAGGTTTTGATATTGGTGATACTATTGCTGATTTCGAAAATCCTGAAGGTATGGCGCCAATCACGATTGATGAGCCAACGATGAGTATGTTATTTACTATTAATACTTCTCCATTTTTTGGGAAGGAAGGAGACTATGTAACTTCTCGACATATTCGTGAACGTTTGTTTAAAGAAACGGAAAAGAATTTAGCATTAAAAGTGGAAGAAACTAATTCGCCTGATTCTTATAATGTTTACGGAAGAGGAGTGTTACACTTATCTGTTTTGATAGAAACGATGCGTAGAGAAGGTTATGAGTTAGCTGTTGGAAAACCTAGAGTTATCATTAAAGAAATAGACGGTGTAAAATCTGAACCTATTGAATTATTAACTATTGATGTACCTGAAAGCGTTTCTGGAAAAGTGATTGAAGCAGTTACGATGCGAAAAGGAGAATTGACTATCATGGAACCTAAAGGTGACTTGATGCACTTAGAATTCGAAATTCCTTCGAGAGGAATTATGGGATTGAGAAATCAGGTTTTAACATTAACTGCGGGTGAGGCTATTATGGCGCACCGATTTATGAAGTTCGATGGTTGGAAGGGAGAAATTCCTTCTCGTAATAAAGGTGTGTTGATTGCTCACGAAACTGGTACTTCGATTCCTTTTGCTTTGTTTAAATTACAAGAGCGTGGTAAGTTTTTTATTCCTCCTGGAGTTGATGTATATGAAGGTCAAATCATTGGAGAGAATACTAGAGATAATGATTTGATGGTGAATGTTATTAAGACGAAGAAAATGTCTAATATGCGTTCTTCTGGTGCTGATGATAAAGTGAAAATTGCACCACATATTCAATTCTCTTTGGAGCAATACATGGAGTATATTGGTGATGATGAATATTTGGAGTTAACTCCTAAGTCGATGAGGTTGCGTAAGATTTTGTTGAAGGAGCATGAGCGCAAGCGTGCTGGTAATCCTAATTTAATTATGTAATTTTTTTAATTGACGATTTAACTTGGACGTCGATTTGATTGAATAAGGGAAAAGGGAAGACGGATTTGAGAAGTTAGAAGTTTGACGAGTTACCTTGTTCGTTTAATATATATTGGAAACCCAAATCTTCTTTTGAAGATTTGGGTTTCTTTTTTTTTACAAATAAAACAATACACTTACGGAGTAAGTTAAACAAGTTGAAAACAAGCCGATTCGTCAAAACTTCGAATTTCTCAAATCCGTCTTCCCTAATTCCCTTTTTCAGTCAAATCGTAAAAAAGTTAATTCGTCATCCCGTTTTTAAAACGGGACATAATTCGAATATTCGAATGCTCCCTTGTTCAGATAAATCGTAAAAAAGTCCGCTCGTCAAACTTCATACTTCTCAAATCCGTCTTCCCTATTTCCCTTATTCAGCTAAATCGTTGTTCAAATTAAATCGTCAAAAACTAATCACACCTCAAAAACAATCCTTTCCAAAATAGCTTTTTTATCATCAGGAATAACCAATGCTTTCCGAGTAACCTTATCAAAAAGTACTCCTACAACTTCTATTTCAAAAAGTTTCTCTTTAGTTTTTCCATCAAACATTTCATGCTTGATGAACATTGCTTTGTTGAAAAATTTGAATAGAAGCGAGTTTTTAATTTTAAACAAAAAAAAATGTGTACCAATACATTGGTACACATTTTTATATTAATATTAGCGATTGCAATTAAGGTTTAATTGTTTTCTTCTTAGCCTTTTGCATAGGATTCGGTTGGTCAGGGAAATTATGACTTTTGAATACCTTAAATCGAGAAGGCATTTCCTGTAAAGGAAATTGATTATTCGCTTCATCTACATCAGCCGTTTCTCTATAAGGATCTAAGCGGATAGCTTTTACTTCTTTGCTTTTTACAAAGACTTTACGAACTTCAGTTTCATTCTTTCTCCAAATCTCAACAGGAACTCTTTGAATTTCTGTAGTACCATCTTCATAAGTCCATTCGATAATGATAGGCATTGGTAATCCACCTTGATTTTTGAAATATAGTTCGTAGTAATTTTTACTTCCGTATTTCTTTTTCTTTTCTTTTTTACCAGGAGCTTCATCATATAAAGTTCCTTTGAAAACTTGAACAGAATCCTCAGTTTCCCATGGACGATAGTCTGTATAGAAATCAACTAGCTTAGTATCTTTCTCAACTTTGAAATCAATACCAGCTTCTTTATTTCTCATTTTTGAAATATCATCGAAAGGTGCGCTAGTCGTTTGAGGAAATTCACGCTCTACTTTTTCAGGTTTATTTTTAAGATCTACTTTATACCAGTTAACACTATCTAAAGCAATATCTACAGTTTCGATTCCATAGAACCATCCTCTCCAAAACCAATCTAAATCAACTCCACTTGCATCTTCCATCGTTCTAAAAAAGTCAGCAGGTGTTGGATGCTTAAATGCCCAACGCTCGCAATATTCTTTAAATGCCATATCGAAAAGTTCACGCCCCATGATTGTTTCTCTAAGGATATTCAAACCTGTAGCAGGCTTACCATAAGCATTAGGTCCGAACTGAACAATGTTTTCACTATTCGTCATAATTGGCTCTAAACGGTTTTCGCTAGAGCTCATATAATTAGCAATTTTGTGAGCAGGTCCACGACGACTGTTATAGTTATTATCAAATTCTGACTCTGCTAAAAACTGAACAAAAGTATTAATCCCTTCATCCATCCAAGTCCATTGTCGCTCATCACTATTGATAATCATTGGAAAATAATTATGTCCTACCTCATGGATGATTACAGAAATTGCTCCTTTCTTAGAACGCTCTGTATAAGTTCCATCTTCTTCCGCACGACCGTAGTTAAAACAAATCATCGGATACTCCATACCATTGGCAGCTTCTACAGAAATTGCAACTGGGTAAGGATAAGGAATTGAATATCGAGAGTAAACTTCTAAAGTATGTACAACCGCTTTAGTAGAATATCTACTATAAATTGGGTAAGATTCTTCTGGGTAATAACTCATACACATTACTTTCTTTCCTACTTCTGTTGTGTGTGGCATTGCATCCCAAACAAATTTTCGACTTGCAGTCCAAGCAAAATCTCTTACATTGTCTGCATGATAAACCCAAGTTTTTGTTTTTTTACTTTTTGAACTTTTTGCATTAGCTTTCGCTTCCGCAAGTGTTACGATTTCGATTGGCTCTTTAGAATTTTTAGCTTGACTCCATCTTGATTTTTGAGTAGAAGTCAACATGCTATTGATGTTTTGACATTCACCTGTAGAACCGACAACATAATCATCAGGTACAGTCATGCTTACTTTATAATCTCCAAATTCTAATGCGAACTCACCTCGTCCTGTAAACTGTTTGTTCTGCCATCCTTCAACTGGATCATAAACACAAAGTCTTGGAAACCATTGAGTAATCGTAAAGATATAATTGTCTTCATCTTCAAAATATTCATATCCACCACGACCACCAAGACCATCTACACGGTCAGTTAAGTAATAGTGCCAATTTAATTTGAATGCAAATTTTTCACCTGGTTTTAAGGCAGTTGGTAAGTTGATTCTCATCATGGTATTGTTAATGACATACTTTAAATCTTTGCCATTAGCGTCCATTACTTTTCCTATTTTATGACCATGCTTATTAGGTTGGTCATATCGTTCTAATCGTTCTAATGAACCTTCGTTCATTACTTTTCCTATTCCGCTTGAGTTAGCATGGTTAGAACTATTTTCAGCCATGTGCTGATTTTCATCTAACTGTAACCAGATATATTTTAAAGTATTAGGAGATTGATTATAGTAAGTAATCATTTCTTCTCCGTCCAATTTTTGATTCTCTGTATCTAATGTACAGTTGATATCATAATCCGCTCGTTGTTGCCAATATCTAGGACCTGGCGAACCATCTGCTGCATGGTAATCATTTGGCGTAGGAAGTGCAGTTCCTAATTGCTCAAACTTATTTCCATGATTAGAAGTTATTCTCTGTGCAGAAATGCTCAAAGAAAAAACCATCATCGTCAAAAGAAGCAAAGTGGTTTTAGTAAAAACATTAAATTTCATATTCTCAAATATTTGATTAAATTATAGTAAAATTGTTCTTATAAAGAAGGTAAAAAAACTAAAAGGTTGCTTTTAGTAAAGCATGTAAAAATACTAAAAGAGAATGGGTTTAGAGTATTATTTTTTATAAAAAGTAGTGCTCGTAACAAAAAAAAGCAGGAGTCAATGACTCCTGTTTTTTTTTATTTTAGAAATTATAAAATTTCAAATCTTCTTTTACGTCTTAAAAAATTAGTTATTCTTTGTTGACCATTACTTGCGTTTTCTAGTAGTCCAAGCATTTGCTCCCATTGTCCAATTGTTAACAGATTATTTTCAACCATAAGATTTAGCTCTGCTTTTAATTCTTCCTTTGAAAATTTTAATGCTCCTTTTTTTACTAAAAACGCCATAGTTTGGTCGCCTTCTTTTTCTAAAATATCTTTAACTAAATGATTGTAACCGTTTCTATTTTTAATTTTTTCAACACTTAATTTTTCAATAATTTCAAGTTTTTGTATGGGTATCATCTTAGAATATATTTATAAATTACTAAATTCTAAATAAAGATGATTGTTCCTTGTACTTTGATTTAATTAAAGGAGTGAACATTATTAGTACAAACATAAGTTAAGTTTACTTATTTGACAAAACTAAATAATTCCAAGCTTTTATAGTCAATTGCATATCTTTTTCTAAAGTCATTTCTCCTCCATCAAAGACATTTTTATAAGTTCCTACGAAGCTATCACCTTTCAAATTAAAAACTTGATTCTTATCTGAAAGATTAATTATTGCGACCATGCTATCGCCGTCCTTAATTCTTATATATGCGAAAATAGCTTTATCATTACTTGTATCAATTTTGATAGGTTGACCTCCGTGGAATCCATTCCACAATGCTTTGTTTTTATGTTTTAAATCAAATAATGTGGTATAGAAATGAGCATAAGGATAATCTCCCCATTTGATAACATCCTTTTCGAAAAATTCTAAACGCTTAATATTCGCAGCTTCTTGACCTGAATAACATAATGGCATCCCATCGAATGTTCCTGCTAAAACTGCAAACGCTCGATGTCCTGCACCCATTCTATCGAACACAGTTCCTGCCCAAGTATTTTCATCATGATTAGAAGTAAACATCATGTGAAATCCTTTTTTAAATCTTGCTCTATCTTTTCCTAACCACTCTTCTAATGCGTAAGCTTTCTTTTCTCCTTTAGCAATGTCATTCATCAAATGATGAATATCCCAACCATAATCGCAATGGAAATATTCATTGTTTAATTGGTCAGGCTCCTGCCCTTCTGCTAACATTAAAATTTCACCCGCCGCAAAAAGTGTATCACTACAAGTTTTCCAAAAATCAGATGGAACATCATGTGCTACGTCCATACGAAATCCATCAATGCCTACTTCATTTACCCAATACAACATATCTCCCATCATTGCATTTCGCATATCATAATTATCAAAATTCAATTCGGCTACATCATACCAATCTGTAGGATTTCCTTTGAGTGTAGGTGATTTGATAATTTTGCCATCTACCTGAGTATACCAATCAGGATGATCTTTTATCCAAGCATGATCCCAACCTGTATGATTCGGCACCCAATCAATAATGACATACATTCCTAATTCATGAGCTTTGGCAAGCATATTTTTAAAATCTTCCATCGTTCCAAATTCAGGATTTATCGCTCTATAATCTGAAACTGAATATGGACTTCCCAAATACTTTTTCTTTTCTTCAGGATCGGTAACTTCTTCAATCATGATTTCAGGAGTTGCTTTTCGATTTGTCATACTTATTGGAGACATCGGCATAAACCAAAGTATGTCCACATTCATATCTTTTAATCGAGGCAATTGATTGGTGAAGTTTTGAAGTAAATTTTTAGCATCAGAATATTGTCGAAGATTTACTTCATAGATAGTGGCATTTTTAGCCCAACTTGGAAGTGCGCCAGTTATATGTTTTTCTTTAGATGCTCCCAGTTGACAAGAGCTTACTACAAGTAGTAAGGCAATTATAAAGATGTAAAATAGATTGATTCGTTTCATTTTATTTCTAATTAAAATTAAAGGCGTAGAATTTGGATCTTATTTAGAACTTATATTTGATTCCTTATGCTTATTTCGGACTGACGTGTGTTTATTGTTATAAATACTCGTCAGCTCTAAATAAACGTCAGCAATCATACTAAATTTAATCAACAGGTCGAGCATCTACTTTATCCAATTTAATTTGTTCACCTGAGTTATTCAATGGAGAATTTCCTAACAATAATAATACGGGAGAATTCATCATGAATTTCCATTGCTCATCTTTACGAGAAGTATTATCTTCAAAATCAAAATCTATGATTTTTTCATCCCAATTTAATTTCCAAGTTCCTTGGTTCGTTTGCTTACTTCCTATTCCATAAATAAATGTTTCATCTCCTTTAAATTCAATCCAATGTTTTTTATAAGCATCTTTTTTATGAGAAGAAGCATAGTATGACCAAATACTAATAAATGGAGAAAGTGGACTTGCTCTTACCACTCCATCATCAGAAGCGTGAGAATGTCCTGCATGGTCATGTCCATCGTGATTATGTCCTGCATGTGAGTCTGTTGCAGCTGCGGTATTAGCTGAATTAGTTCCTGAAGATTCAGAACCATTTCCACATGAAAAAATAAATAAGGATAACGTTGACACTAAAGTAATTACAAATAGATGTTTCATTTTTTAAAAAAATTTATAGTTAAGTGAAAAATTTAAATATCGTATAAAAAACTTATCTGTCCAAAAACAATACATTTACGGAAAACAATTCTAACTCTTTGACAATTTTTAAAAATCTTTTAGGGTGAGATTATTTTGAGGCTATATCAATAACTCCATATATAGGTTTTAATAATGAACGGTGAAAAAATAATTCCCGTTTTAAACCGATTCTTTTGTTCTTAGTTTGAAAGCATGAATGTATCTAGATAAATGGTTGATTGCAAAGTAAAAACTAAGGATAAAAGAAATAACGAAAATTCTGAATTTATTTAGTTCGTATTCCTAGATTGAATTCGTTCGTTATTTTATTAATTTTATGCAAAAATAAACACCTTTGTGTCAATCCAAGACTTATGGTTAAAAATTTTAAAAATTATATTTCTAAAAAAAATCTATTCGCTACGAATGATAAAGTTCTACTTGCCGTAAGTGGTGGGATGGACTCTGTGCTGCTTTGTCATTTGTTTAAAGCTTCTGGTTTTCAATTTGGGATGGCGCATTGTAATTTCCAATTGCGAGGGGAAGCTTCTGATGGTGATGCTGCATTTGTAAAAAGTTTGGCTCAACAACTTGATGTTCCTTTTTTTGAAACTACATTTGATACTCAAAAATATGTGGATGACAACAAATTATCTATTCAAGTTGCTGCGCGATATTTAAGGTATGAATGGTTGGAAAAAATCCGTTTGGAAAATGATTTTCAATATTTAGCAACAGCGCACCATATTGATGATTCTATTGAAACGGTTTTATATAACTTTACTAAAGGTTGTGGCATTCGAGGTCTGCATGGAATTTTACCTAAAAAAAACACCATCATTCGACCGCTTTTATTTACCGATAAAAAAGAAATAAAAGAGTATGTCGAAATGCATCAAATCGAATATAGAGAAGATGCTTCCAATGCTACTGATAAATATTCGAGGAATAATATTCGACATCATGTAATTCCTATTTTGGAAAAAATAAATTCTGCTTTTCAAAAAACAGGAAGTGAAAATATCGAAAGACTTCGAGATACAGAATTGCTTTTTGATTTCGCTATTGATTTTTTAAAGAAAGAAATTTGCGAAGCAAAAGACAATCAGATTTTTATTCATTTAAATAAATTAAAAAATGCGCCAGCACCTTCTACTGTTTTATTTGAAATATTAAATCCTTATGGTTTTAATAATGCTCAAGTTCAACAGATCATGAGTTCATTAACTCATCAATCTGGTGCTATCTTTCTCTCTCCTACTCACGAACTATTATTAGATAGAGCATTTTTGATTTTAAAAAACAATTCTTACAACAATACAATTACAAATCAAGAATTTCTCATTTCCAGAAACGATACTCATCTTGATTTCCCTAAAGGGAAATTATTATTTGAAATAAATAACAATACTCCTACATTTTTTGCAAAAGAAAAAAATATCGCTTTTTTTGATTTGAAAAAATTAAAATTTCCGCTCACATTAAGGAAGTGGAAGGCTGGAGATGCTTTTTATCCTTTCGGTATGAATGGTCAAAGAAAGAAGGTCAAAGACCTTCTGACTAATTTAAAACTGAATAGATTTGAAAAGGATGAAACTTATGTATTGGAATCTGATGGTCAAATTTGTTGGGTAGTTGGGATTAGATTGGACGAACGATTTAAGATTGAAGATTCGGATTCTATTCTAAAAATCAGGTTTGAAGATCTCCGTGATTCTCTGTGATACAGCCTACTAATTTGATCTACTAACTTGGCTATTTCACAGAGGTATACAGAGAATTTTCACAGAGGTGCACAGAGATAAAAAAACGCCCAACTCATTTAAGAGTTAAGGCGTTCTGCGGCTTTTTTAAAGGATTGCTTGCTAGTTTTATCTTTATCTAATTACTTAAGTAGTTAGACAATAGTAACCGAGTTTTAAAAGAATATCTTTTTCCGCTACCTGCCTGCCGGCAGGCAGGTTTTCCTTTAAAAAATAATACCATAC
>JALZVK010000356.1 GCA_023301005.1 Saprospiraceae bacterium
CCTTATAAATATATTATAAAAAATATAAATTTATTTAAATCTCCAAACCCAAACCCTCCGCCCATCTCGCAATCGTATGCGGCATCATATTTTTCATACGTTTATCATTAGTATGATACTTTATTTTCAAAGAATCATTCGCTTCATCATAAATAGTTACCGCAGCCCAAAAAACATTTTTATCATTTTTCATGATGATAGCTTCGTTTGAATTATCTAATCCAATAACATTTCCTTTATACACTTTTGCATCAAATTTATCCGCTTCATTTTTATCCGCAATAGAAATGGATTGCATATTAAATGCAAAAGCTTCATAATCATCGCCGACCATTTCTTTAAAAATATCATGCGATTTTTGATTTGTAAATATATTGTTTTCTTTGCCATAAGCGAGTGCTGCTTTTTCGGGTGCAAAGTGATTGTCATATTTTCCATTCGCTTGAGCACGCACTCCAAAACCACATGCCCAACTACTTGATTTTTGATTAACCGTAATTTGATTGTTATGTTTTTGAAAAACTAAATCACATAATTCTTCATTGCCGTAAAGTGATGTATTATAAGTTGCGATTCCTCCGTTGATATTTGCAGTACCTTCTAAAATTCCGTTGTGTCCATTATTAAAAACTTCGATTGCGAAGTCCACAGTTTTATCAGTTACATTTCCCAAAATCAAAATTCCTGGAGCGTAAGTATTGTTTCGATACCAAGCTCCTGACCAACCGACTTTATCATTATGTGGTGCTTCTTTTAATGTATAAGTCATTGATTGTGAACTGTCTGCATTGCTCCAAGTTCCATTGATAGTTGATAGTTCAGAAAGGCTGCCATGAAATTTACTAACTATATTATCTTCGATATAAGCTTCTAAAATAAAACTTTCATTTAAATGTAAGTCTCCTGAAAGTTCAAATTTTTTTTGCTTTGATTTTTTGTTTTTATAAATATAATAACCTCCTAAAAATCCATTTGACCAGTTGATTAAAACTAATTCGATTGGATTATTATCTCCAATTGTTCCTTCGTATTTTTTTATAAATGCATCGGTAGGTGCGATGATTGGAGCTTCGGAATGGACAGTTTTAGGAAGGGTAGGAGGTGTTGAAGTTTTTGGTTTTTCATTTTTACAAAAAGAAAAAAGGCAAGTTAGAGTGAGCAGAAAAAAGAATTTTTTCATAAGAGTTGAGTTGTTTTAATTTTTATAGAACCTAAGTCCTAGTACTTAAATGCCACAGATTGAACGGAACAAGTTAGAAGAAAAAAAATCCGCACTAATCCGCTCAATCCGTGGCATCTGTGTTCTATCATCGTTTCCGTTCAAATACTTTGAAATCAGTTTCGTCAGATTTTCCATCCTTAGAAATTTCAATCGTATAAGTTCCAGGTCGTAGATAAATCTTCTTAGTATCGGTATCTTTTAATTTTACAGCCTTATCTTTTTTGCCTTTGTTTTTATTTAAAAAACGTTCATAATTTTTTCGTTTCCCTTCATCAATAGACAAATCATATTTTAAATAATTCATTCCTTGATTGGCATCATGAGAAAAAGACTTTAACGTTTCACCGTCTTTATTTTTTATAACAATGTTTGCACGTCCACTCGTTTTAGTAAAAAATGGAACTTCAGTTTCAGGTTCGATAGCATCTCTCCACGGACTTGGTTTCGCTCCCCAACGACTAGAGTATCTTACTTTTGAAATATCAAAAGCATGAATTGTTTTTGCTAAAAGTTCATCATCTAATTGTTGCAAATGTTCTACATTGGCTTTATAAAAAGAACGACCATGAGTACCCAAGACCATTTCATTTTGATTAGGATGCACTACAATATCATGAATGGCAACAGCAGGTAAATCTTTGTTCATTATCATAAATGATTCCCCTTGATTAAATGAAACATAAACACCGTGGTCGGTTCCGACATAGAGAATATCTTCGTTTTGAGGATCTTCTTTGATGACATTGACAGGCTCAAATGGTAAGTCAGTTCCAAGTCGTTTCCAAGTTTTTCCATAGTCAGTCGAACTATAAACATGAGATTCGAAATTGTCCCAACGATAACCATTCAATGCAATGTAAACAGTTCCTTCTTCATATTTGGAAGCTTGGATTCTTGCAACCCAAAGGTCCTTAGGTAATCCATTATTGATGCTCTCCCAATTGTTTCCACCATCTTGAGTGACATGAACTAAACCATCATCACTACCTGCGTAAATCAATCCGAACTTCATAGGTGACTCATGTATCGCAGTCAACGTTCCATAAGCAACATCACCTGATTGACCTCCATTGGTCATGTCTTTTGAGATAGCTGTAAAGTCATCACCTTGGTTCATACTTCGGAATAATTTATTGGCTCCCATGTATAAAATATCTTGGTTATGAATAGAAAGATGAATTGGAGTTTGCCAATTCCAACGGAGTGGTCGTTCGCCTAATTCATGTTTAGGAGTAATGTATTTTCGTTTGCCTGAACTTTGACTGATGCGAAAATAATTACCAAATTGAAAACCCGTGTACACCGTGTTATTATCTCGAAGGTCGACAGCGACTTGCATACCATCACCACCCATAATCGACTTGTAAGGATATTGACCTGAGTTGTGCCAACTTTTGCTGCCAACTTCATAATTACTTGAACCTACCCAAACGCCATTGTCTTGAAGTCCTCCGTAAATTTTATAAGGTTTGGAATTGTCGAGTGCGACATAATAAAATTGCCCGACAGCAGGAGAGTTACATTTAATCCATTCCTCACCATCATCATAAGAAATATTAATTCCTCCATCATTTCCGATAATGACATGACCTTCCAAATCAGGATTGATCCAACAAGCATGATGATCCACATGAACATTATCCGCACCTATAAGTGTGAAATTTTTCCCTCCATCATCCGAGCGCAATGCTCGAAATCCCATGATGAAAATCTTATCAGGATTGGTTGGCGATACTCGAATATTTCCAAAATAATAACCGTAAGAATTATACACTTGATCGAGGAATCCATCATGTGTTTTTTTCCAAGTCTTCCCTCCATCATCCGAGCGATAAACTTCTGCTCCAACTACAGGCGTATCAAATAACAATGAGTTCGCATCTTCCAAATACTCTACTAATGCCAATGGTTTTATCTTATCCTTCTTAACCATTTTGATAACTTTCGCTGAAGAGTATTTTTCGGGGAAACGATTATCAGTTAAAAAAGTAGTCACTTTTTCTTTATCTAATTTTAAAAAATCTTCCTTCGACATTTCTCTCAAATCATCTTTTGTCAATCCTTCGGCTGCATCTTTTTTCTCATTTGGTCGACGGAAATAATTATCTAACAATGCGTACACAATTTCTTTTCCATCCTTTTCGTAAAGTGCTAAACCAATTCTTCCAACGCCATCACCTTGTGGAAATTGACTTTTCCCAGCACTAATAATTTTCCAATTTTTTCCACCATCAGTACTTTTGAAAATTTTAGAACCTTTACCTGATTCCACAAAATTCCATGCTCGTCTTTCTCTTTCCCAAGTAGCAGCATATATAACATCTGGATTATTTTGACTCACTACTAAATCAATTCCACCTGCATTTTCATTTTCAAAAAGTGTCTGTTCCCAAGTTGCTCCACCATCAGATGTCATATAAATTCCTCTCTCCTTACTAGGCGAATATAAATGACCTAAAGCTGCGACCCAAGCGATATTTGGATTGGTAGGATGTAAAACAATTCTACCGATATGATGTGATTCGGGAAGACCTTTATACTCCCAAGTTTTTCCATCATCAGTACTTTTAAATATTCCAACACCTGAGTAACTTGAGCGAGAACTATTGTTTTCGCCAGTACCAATCCAGATAACATTGTTCTTCCAATCAACTGCAATATCTCCAATCGTCATTACAATTTCATTATCAAAAATCGGAGTAAAAGTCGTACCATTATTAACTGTTTTCCAAAGACCTCCAGAAGCATACGCTACATAAAAGATATTCGGATTAGTAGGTGAAACATCAATATCAACTACTCGTCCGCTAAAGACAGTAGGTCCAACAGATTCGAAAGGAATATTGGCTATCATTGACTTTCGAGCTGATTCAATTCGCTTTTCATATGAATTAATTCGAGTATCAGCAGAAGTGGCAGGGTAGGGATTTTGTGCATTTAATGTTTGAGAAAAAAATGCAATTAGGAGGAAGTAAAGTGATTTTCTCATTGAGTTGATTTTTTTAATTTAATAATCATTGTAAACATAAAAAAAGTCCGACAACTATTTGTTATCGGACTCTCAAAAATATCAACTAATCTAGTATCCTTTCTAAAGCCTTCACTTTATTTGATACTGTTTTTTTTATATTTTATCCGTGGCACGGTTGGAAACCGTTCTACGGGGATCGTTAGGCTCGTGGACTTTTCTTTGGTAGTTTTTTAAATACATCTCCACCTTCTACATCGAATTTTAATTCTTTTAAATCATCGAAATTAAGATTGCCTTCAAGACTTAAAAGTATAAAATCATCATCGCCTCTTATCACAACTAATACATTTGTAATTGTATTGTTATTTTCTCTTATCATAAAGTTGATTTGATTGCCATCATCTCTTATTGTCATCAAATCTTCGAATTTATTTTTTCTAACATCTTTCATCAATTGCTTGATTTCAGTTTTAGAAATAGTATTATTTTTTTCTGCGATCATAATTCGAAGCTTTGTGATTTTCTCTAAAATCTTATCACCTTCATCATCTGATATTTCAGAGGCAAGACTTAGAATCCAACCGTTGAGACTAATGTCAGTAATTTTTTCATTGCCTACATGCTTGTCGTAAAATTTTTCAATACACTCATGTTGGCTTGATGCTAGGAATGGGATTACCATTATTGCGATTGCAATTATTAATTTTTTCATAATGAAATATATTTTTTAGTTTAAGTTTTTAAAATAGAATTTGAAATAAAAACTAAAGCGTTAAAAGAATTATCACGCTCTTGCAGGTTTAGTTTTTTTCTTTTTTTCCGTAGGTTCAGTTGGAGGAATAGGAGCTTCCTCTTGTTTTTCTTTCTTTAATTTTTTTCGGACTTTTTCCAATTTCATTAAATCATTAATCAACTGATTAATGTCTTTAACTTTGATATTAGTTTTCATATTCATCATGGTAAAAGAATCCTCTTCAGAAACAAGGACAAGTAAATTTTTAAATTTACCTTTCTTACCTCTTCCCATGATATGTATTTTAGTTCCTTTTTCTTTTACGGAAATCAGCTCTTCATAATTTCCTTTTTTTGCACTAGCTACCAAATTTTTATAATCTTCTTTTGTTACATTATTTCCATCTTCCATAGTTAAGAGTCGCATCGTTTTGAATTTGCGAGCAAACTTCAAAGCTACTTTTGCTTCAGGATCATCTACGATTTCGTTGGCTACACCAGTTGATAACCAAATCAAAAAACCGGGTAAAACAAAATTATGAGTACCTTCTGTTTTTTTATATTTATGATAAAAATTCTTGATACCTCGATTTTGAGATTGCGCTGCGAATGGAATAGTAAATAAGAAAATTAGAAGTAATAGATTTTTCATTACTAGGTTTTAAGTTGGTAATAATAATAAATTGAGAGTTGGAAATTGAAAGGATTTAAAATATTATTTATTTAAATCCTTTCAATTTTTCAAACAAACTAGTTAGCAGATTTGTCCACTTGACCTTCTACAGACTTTCCGATTTTCTGTAAATGTTCTGCGCCACTTACTTCGATGGTATCAGCAAGTTGAGCAATTTTATTAAGGTCTAATTTTCCCATAAAACTTACCATCACAAATTCATCTTCACTACCTACTAGAAGAAATAATTCTTCAATTACATTGTCTTTTTCTTTTATCCAGAAATTGACATTATCACCTTTGTCTCTAACTGTAAGTAATATTTCATAACCGTCAGCAGGGTTGATTAATTTACGAGCTTGCTTGTAGTATTCCTTTGGATTTTCTTCAGTTACTAAAACTCGTAGACCTTTGATATCTTTTGCGACATCCATGATAACTTGAGCTTCTTCATCTTTTAATTCGTCAATGTCTACTTTGGCAATCATATCAAACATTTTTCCACTTACATAGACAACGGTGAAATTATCGTCATCTAAGTATTGGTCAAAATAGGTTGAGATAGCATCGTTTTGAGCATGAGTTGACATCGCCAACATCAGTACTGTTATTATTGAAATTAAATATTTCATATTATTGAATTTTAAATTTTTTTTAAATTGAATGATAATTAGTAAGTCTAAATATTGCTAGCAAAACAATGCTTTGTTCAGAAGTTTGTTTTTTTATATTTCTTTATTCATGGCACGATTGGAAACCGTGCTATGGTGGATTTTCTTTTATTTATTTAAATGTTCTACGCTTGGCATCCTTTACTTCGACTAATCCTTTGGAAGCTTTCTTTCTTCCTTTTCTCATTTTTCCAGAGAGTAGAAGGAGTGCAGCTTTAGTTGCTTCGATTGCTTCTTTTTCAGTTTGTACTTCATATTTAGCAAAAGGATCAATAGGTTTTTGATTAAAATTTTGATAAGCTAAAAGACTGCATAACAATATAATTCCGACAGCTGCAATCGAACGAATCACCTTCATCCATCGAAGCGATTTTACTTTTGCCTTAGGCTCATTTTTAATTTTTTTCAAAAAGTTCTTTTCAAAATCATCGCTGATTAAAACATCTTGCTCCTCTTTGAAATATTGGAATAGAGGCTGATAAGGAAGTAACTCTTTGGCTACATTTCCATTGTTGAAATATTGTTTGAGGGTCTCTTCCTCTTGGATAGAAGTTTCACCTTCCCAATATTTTTCCAGCAGTTGATTAATATTTTTATAGTCCATATGATTCGGAATTGATTAGTTGATTTTTAATAAATTTTCTCGCTCTAAAAAGACAAACCTTAACTTGGTTCATCGGAATATTTAATTGCTCCTCAATTTCTTTATAACTCAAACCTTCGATGTCTCTCGTCTGCATGACTTCTCGTTGCTTAGTTGGAAGTTGTTCAATCATGTTTTTGATTCGTTGCATAGTATCTTGAGTTTCAGCGACTTGATGTGGAGTTCGTTGATCAGAAGTTACATCAAAACCTTCTGGAATAATTCCCACTTTATAATGTTTAGATCGAGTTTTATCTATGGATAAATTTTTCGTCATTCGGATACACCACGCTTCTATATTGTTATACTCATGGAGTTTATCTCTTTGATTCCACAACTTAATCATCACCTCTTGCACTACATCTTCAGCTTCCGCCACGTTACCTACAATTCGTAAAGCAAAGCGATACAACTTGTTTTTTAAAGGTAGAATTTCCGATGTAAATTGTTTGATATCCATATTGTACTGAGAAGACGAAGTGAGTTTTTTAAATGTTACAGGAAGGTTTTATTTTTTTCTAAAAATATTAAAAAAAGATGGAAAAGTGTTGATTCTGTTAGGATTTTGGAGTTTTAAAAAAAGAAGATTTTTTTGATGAGTTATAAAGGAGATCGATTTAGCTGATTTAGGGAATATAAGAATATGGATTTGAGAAGCTTGTTTCGTTTTAAAAACGAGATGATGAATTTTTTTTTTTACGAGGCTAGCGCCTTGCTCCTGCAAGGTGTCTAACTATTAAGTCGTTAGCCAAAAGAACAAACAATGCATTTACCTTGCAAGATGTAAATGCATTGTTATAAAAAAAAATAGAAGGAAAAAAAATCTTGTTTGTATTTCTAACTTAGACACCTTGCGGAGCAAGGCGCTAGCGACGGACGAATCGACGAAGAATAAAAAATAAGTAAAGCGTAATTATATTATGCCTAGGCAGTCTTCGTAATTTCCATTTGATGATTAATAGATTCTTGATGAATCGCTTTTAAAAATTGAGTAGTAAATTCTTCACTTAATCCTTTATCCGCACCTTTGGAAATAGCTTTTTCTAAAATTTCATTCCATCGTACCGGTTGAAGAATAGAAATATTTTTCGCTTGTTTGTAAAGACCAATCGCTTCAGCAACTTTCATTCTATTACCTAAAAGCTCTAAAAGTTCATTGTCGATAATATCTATTTTGACTCTTAATTCTACAATGCTTTCTAAGTCTTCTCCTTCCAAATTTTCTCTTTTGATAATTAAATTATCAATTAGATCTTTAAATACATCTGGTGTAATTTGTTGCTTCGCATCACTCCACGCTTCATCAGGTCGAGGATGAGTTTCAGTCATCAATCCATGAAAACTTAGGTCAAAAGATTTTTGAGCAACATCAGCAAGTGTATCTCTTCGTCCACAAATATGACTGTTATCACAAATGATTGTCAAGTCAGGAAATCGTCTTTTCAATTCAATTGGAATTTGCCAAAGTGGTTCATTTCGATATTTACTTTTTCCTGCAAGAGAGAATCCTCTATGTATCACGCCAACACGATGAATACCTGCATTATAGATTCTTTCAATCGCTCCAATCCATAAATTCAAATCTGGATTAATCGGATTTTTTATTAAAACAGGAACGTCCATTCCTTCGAGTGCATCTGCAATTTCTTGTACAGCAAACGGACTAACAGTTGTCCTAGCACCAATCCATAACAAGTCAACTCCGTATTTCAAACATTCGTAAACATGTTCAGTTTTGGCAACTTCTGTAGTAACTTTTAGACCTGTTTCTTCTTTGACTTTTTTAAGCCAAGGCAAACCTGTTTTACCAACTCCTTCGAATGAATTAGGTCGAGTACGAGGCTTCCAAATACCTGCTCGGTAGAAATCTACATTTTGATTTTTTAGTGCATGAGCAGTTTCCAAAACTTGTTCCTCCGTTTCAGCGCTACAAGGTCCAGCAATGATAATCGGTTGACCTTCTTCTTTTTCTACTAAAGGTTTGAATTGCATTTCCATTGTTATATTGATTTGATTTTTTTATTTAAATAGATTCAAATAAGTTTAAAATATGACTTTATCTTTAAGATAATATTCTTCTAATTTTGTTAGACTGTTCAATTAGTTCATGGATTTTTTTAAAATCCTTTTTGATTAAATGTGTTCTAAATTTTGATAAAGAATTAATGTGTTCATCTAATACATCTAAAATATTATCTCGATTTTGTTGAAAAACTGGAACCCACATTTCAGCCGAACTTTTGGCTAATCTTACTGTCGAACTAAAACCGCTACTTGCCAAATCTAAAATTGCTTTTTCATCTTTTTCTTTTTCCAAAACAGTTAACGCTAAGGCAAATGAACTGATATGTGAAATATGAGAAACATAAGCAGTATGTATATCATGAGCATATGATTTCATTTGTATTACATTCATATTCAAGGAGTTATAGAGTTTTTCTATAAGCTCTACAGCTTCATTTGAAGAATCATTAGCATCACAAATGACCGTTGTCTTATTATCAAACAAATTCGGAATGGCAGCTTCGGGACCTGAATGTTCTGTTCCTGCCATCGGATGAGTTCCTACAAATTGCTTTCGATTAGGATGATTTTTTATAGACTTTAATAATTCAGATTTTGTCGAACCAACATCCATTACAACTTGAGTCGTAACTAAATCCAAAATTTCTGGAAGTACTTGTAACATTGCATTTACGGGAATAGAAACTATGATAATATCAGATGCTGCAATTGCATTTTCCAAACTCATTTTTTCATCAATCAATCTTCTTCGAATTGCTTTGTCAAGATTCTCTTGACTCGCATCGACTCCAATTATTTTTTTTGCAAATCCGTTTTCTTTTAAACTGATTGCCATCGAGCCTCCTATAAGTCCTATTCCAACTATTGATATTGTCATACTTAAATTCTTAAATTACTTTTGCGGTTTTTGATTTCCAAATATGAATTCTTCTCAAACATTTTTCTAAAACTTCAATTTTGTTACATAGAGAAACACGAATATATTTTTCTCCCTGCGAACCGAAAATTCCACCTGGGGTAACAAAGACATTTGTATCATATAATACTTCATCTGATAACAAATAAGAATCGTTATAGTTGTTTGGAATTTTTGCCCAAACAAACATTCCACCTTGGTCAGTTTGATATTTACATTCCAAGGCATCCATGATTTTAAAAACTACTGCTTGACGTTTTTGATAAATAGAATTTATTTTTTCATGCCAAGTTGGTGGATTATTCAATGCTTCTACAGCACCTAATTGTAATGGCAAAAACATTCCAGAATCCATATTGCTTTTAAATTTTAAAACAGTTGAAATGAATTCTTGTTTTCCTAACAACATACCTACACGCCAGCCAGCCATGTTATGAGACTTACTCAATGAGTTTAATTCTAAGGCAACTTCTTTTGCTCCATCAAATGACAACAAACTCATTGGTCGATTTCTTAAAACAAAACTATAAGGATTGTCATTGACAATTAAAATTTCATTTCGTTTGGCAAAGGCGATTAATGATTTAAAAAAATCAATTGTAGCTGCCGCACCAGTTGGCATATTTGGATAATTAATCCACATGATTTTCACTTTGGATAAATCTTGATTTTCTAATTTTTCTAAATCGGGTAACCAATTATCTTCGGTATCTAACTCATATTCTATCACAGTCGCACCTGCCAAAGTCGAGGCAGTTCGATAAGCAGAATAACCTGGATTAGGAACTAATGCTTCATCTCCTTGCTCCAAAAAACTCATTGCGATGTGCATGATTCCTTCCTTCGATCCAATTAATGGAAGTACTTCATTTTCAGTATCAAGAGCAACTCCATAATATTTTTTATACCATTCGGCAATCGCTTCTCTTAGTTGTGGCGCACCTCGATAACTTTGATAACCATGAGTATTATTTTCCCAAATCGCATTTTGCAAGGCATGCCTTGCGGTATCGGAAGGAGGTAAATCGGGGTTTCCAATACCAAGATTAATAATATCTTTTCCCTCTTTTTTTAGAATAGCTATCTCTTTTAATTTTTTGGAGAAATAGTATTCTTGAACGGCATCCAATCGACTAGCTTGTTTAATGTTCATATTTTTCTCCT
>JALZVK010000357.1 GCA_023301005.1 Saprospiraceae bacterium
AATTCCGTCCCGCAGGGGATGCAATGATTTTTTTAGAAAAACTATCAAAAAAATTCACTCGTCAAAATTATCAACATATTTATATCCAAGTACTTAGTTTTAAAAAATTAAAATCACAACACATGAAAAATTATTTGTTTTTATTTGCATTACTTGGTTTGACATTGATTAGTTGTAAAGATGATGATGCTATTGTTGATACTATAGTTGATTATAATGTAAATATTACTGTTGAACAACCTACTGTTAATTTGGATGTTAATGTTAATGAGGAAATGAATGTTAAAGTTAGTTATGAAAGGGCTGGAGAAGATAACATCATTCACCATGTATTTGTCTTAATCTTAGATGATGCTGGAAATACAGTAGATGAATTATTAACTCAGCATGTTCATCAAGAAGGTTCTTATGTTTTTGAAAATGTATATACACCGACTACAACAGGTACTTATACACTTAAAGCAATGTCGCATGATATGGATGAAAATCACACGACTCCTACTGAAGTAATATTTACAGTAAACTAGATTTTTGAGTAAGAGTTATTTTAAAAAAATAAGAAAAGCGTTGTTAGAACTTTAGTTCTAACAACGCTTTTACATTTTAAAATTAATTTTAAATCTCTAATCTCTGTTCCCTCATCTCTCTTCTAAAATTTAATCTTCAATAATTGCATCATCAATCATTGGGTCGCCGTCACCATCATGATCATTGAAACCTTTGATGTCACCTTTAAAAGGTTCTTTCTCAGTTGACTCTTCTATTTGATTGAGTCGTTCTTCCGTATTGGAGAAAATATCATTCGAGCTACTATCTGCTTTTTTTCCTTCTCCACTATAATCACCATCCGCAAATTTTTCAGCTTTTGACCAAAAGTCATCTTTATCATCTAACAAACTTTTGTCGAGATTATCATAACCAATTTTAGGATCTTTTTGATTTAAAGCATTATCACCATGAACATGATCTGATAATTTATCGCTCCAAGATTTAGCTTCATCAATTTGACTATCCAAAGATTCCTTAGCAGCTTCCGCATTGGCTTTATCCATTAAGTCATTCGTTTTGTCCATCATGGAACTACCGAAGTCTTTAGCTTTGTCCATCAATTCACCTCCTTTATCAAGGATGACACCGCCAACATTTTCAGAAATATCTTTTCCTTTATCCATCAGATCACCGCCTTTGTCAAGGATGACACCGCCAACATTTTCCGCAACACCTCCAGCTTTTCCAGCAAGGTCATTACCAGTAGAAATAATTTTTCCACCAACATCTTCCGCAACACTTCCTGCTTTATTGACCATTGGATTTTCAGCTAATTGATCTCCGATGTTACCAGCAGTTTCTTTTGCACCACTAAGAAAGTCGCCAGCTTTATCACTAAATGTATTGGTTAAGTCACCAGCAACATCTTTAGCTTTTCCAAATAGGTCGCCTCCTTTTTCTAATACATTACTTCCGAGATCACCAGCAACGTCTTTCGTTTTGCCAAGAACATCGTCAGCAGAATCTAAAAAGTCTCCTCCTTTTTCCATACCGTAATCTGTTGCTTTGTCGGCAGCTGATTTAGTTACTGCTTTTGCACCAAAGAGTGCTTTTTTTATTTCGTTTAAAAAACCCATGTTGTTTTATTTTTATAATTAAAAAAAAGCCAAAGGCTTATGAGTCAAATATATAGAATAAATTGCAAGGAAGAAATATTCGAGTTGCTTATTCTACAAATCTTATTTATTTGACGATTGATCTAGCTTTGAGTTACATTTGAGTTACCTTTTATCTTAGTAAATAATTTTTGAAGTTCAGTTCTATCTATCTCATGTTTTCCTTCAAATCGTATCGTTTCAAAATTAAGTGATTGCTCTTTCATAAAATCATGATGCCATTTAGCCTTTTCTTCATTAATGAATTGATCTTGATTTCCACAAACCCAGTATAATTTTTTTGTAGAAAAATAATTAGAGTGCGGTGTGTAATCTAAGTCTTCAGGTAATAGTCCAGCCCATAATACTAGATGATGAAAAATTGGAAACTCACCCATCATCCATCTGATTTGAGTCGCACAGCCTTGCGAAAAACCAAAAAGAATAATTTCTACATCATCAGCCATTTGAGGTACATATTCGTCATATAGTTTTTTGATGAAGCGAGTATAATCGGCAATTTCATCTAACCGATTTTGTTTGGTCATCCAACTTGAACCAACTGGATTAGGTGAAGATCTATTCCAATAAAAACGAGACAATCCTTCTGGAGCTAAAATGAAATTTTCATTAGCATCTAATTTGTCAAATTTATGAATAAAAAGACTGGCGAGTTGACCGTAACCATGACAAGCAATCCAAAGGTATTTGATGTGTTTGCCCGGTGTACCGATGGTGTTGTAGTGGGCGGTTTTTTCAAAAAGAATTTTGTGTGATTCCATTGGGGGAAGGTAAGGAATTTTTGATATTTAACTCCTGTAAGATTAAGTTAATCTTACAGGAGTTAAGTAGTTACACCTTTACAAATTTCTGCACAGCATACTTCCCCTCCATTTTTAATTTTAAAAAATAAACACCTTTCGATAAATGTTCAGTAGACAATTGAAAATTTGACTCTACACTTTCAG
>JALZVK010000358.1 GCA_023301005.1 Saprospiraceae bacterium
CAATTTTCAATTTTCAATTTTCAATTTTCAATTTTTCATTTTCATTTTCATTTTCATTTTTCATTTTCAATTTTTCATTTTCAATTACAACACGTCGTTGATTCCTAATCGAAAAAAGCCCTACAAAACTCCCAACTCCATAACTCAAATGCAATGTGAAAAACGAAACCACAAAATAGGGAAGTAGCCTTAAATCCTTTTCCCTAAGACTAGATGTAAAAGAAAAAAAGAGAATAATCAAAAAATAAAAACATAAAGGCAAAAGTAAAAGTCCACTCCAAATATCAAATCCCAAAACTATTATTTTTAAAAAACTAAAAATACATAACAATATATACCCGAAAAAAACAAGCGGCACAAAATGTCGTAAAGAAAGAGAATCCAAAGTCTTAGTTATCCAAGCTGTAAGAATAACCCACTTACCATTTGTATAATTATTTTTCCAAAGTGATACAAAAGTATCTCTAGCAAAATAAGTACATTGCACTTCAGGAATTAAAAATATTTTCCCACCATGTCTTTTGATTCGTTTATTTAATTCGATGTCTTGATTTCTATTTAGACGAATATCATACAAGCCATATTTATCAAAAACAGATTTTGGATAACATCCAAAAGGAACGGTATCAACTTCTTGAGGTACATCAGTTCCCATTCGATATAAGGCATTTCCTACTCCAACAGGATGTGCGAGCGTCTTTGCAATTGCTTTAGCTTTTAGAGAATTAGAACGAGGTTGAATATTCCAGATACCGCCGACGTTGTCGGCATTTAGTTTATTTAAATAAAAAATAAGTTTGGAAATGTATTGTTTTGGATAAGAAGCATGAGCATCTAATCTTATTATAATATCTCCTTTTGCTTGTTGAATACCGAGGTTCATGGCATAAGGCACATATTTTTTAGTATTGGAAACGAGGTTGATAAAGGGATGATTTTCAGCGTATTGTGCGATAATTTTAGAAGTGTTGTCTGTACTCATTCCATCAAGGAAAAAGACTTCTATTAGTTCCTGTGGGAAATCTTGATTCAAAATATTTTGAATAACTGCTTCAATAAAATTCTCTTCATTGAAGCATGGAATGAGTATGGTAACTTTAGGTAATTTCAATTTGAGTTATTAAAAAAAAAAATTATTGTAAAATATCACTATACAAATCTATCAAAACTTTCTCTTGAGTTTTCCAATTATATTTTTTTTCGACAGCTCTTCTTCCATTTTGCCCCATCTCTTGAGCTAAAGTATTATTTTCTAACAATGTATTTACGGCTTCACCGATTGCATTAGGATTTTTTGGGTCAACACAAATTCCACAATTTTCCTTTTCCATTACTTTTTTTAACATTGGAAAATTAGACATTACACAAGGTATTCCCGCAGCCATATATTCAAACATCTTTACAGGATATGCATCCACATAAGTCGCAATTGGTAATAATGTACAAAGTCCAACTTTAGAACGAGTATGAATTTTATTGATCTGTTCTCGATTTACAAATCCCCAAAATTTCACTTTCTCCCAACTTTGTAAACTCATTACTTCTTTTTTATAATCATCAAAATGCCACTTGCCTGCGAGGTTAAAAGTAGCATCTATATTTTTCATACTTTGCACCATTTCTTTAATTCCACGTTCTTGTAACAATGTACCTACATAAGCAACTTCATTTTTTTTATTCTCCCAATTTCCTATTTCTGAATTTTCTATTATTGGGAAATTATAAATGTAATGTGTATTAGGATTCATCTTTTTCATTCGTTGTTCATATCCAGGACCTGCAATGATAATCGCATCGAATTTTTTAACACCAGACTTTTCATACCAAGCAAAAGTTTTGGAAATGATAGGACGAATGAGTTTAGGCAAGTATGGTTTGTTATAAATTTGTAATGGAACATCCTCATGTGAATCGAAGATGACATGCTTCCCTTTTGCTTTTAATTTTTTTCCAACAGGAAGTAATTCAGGATCATGAAAGTGATAAAGTGCAGCATCTAATGCTAACGCTTTTTGATAAGCTGCATCAGATGTTTTTTGGAATCGTTGCAAACGATTCGTAGTAGGAACTTCCACATTATGAATATGAACACCTTGTGCTTCTTCGCTTTTTTGATTAGCCACAATCAAGTGTGTATCGTATCCATGCTTCGCAAGGGAAACGCATTCTTTTTGGAAAATACGAGTATCCTTCGCAGGATGAACAGTAGTGATATGACAAATTCTATTTTTATTTAAGGTTGTCATAAATGTCTAACATTATTTTTTCTTGATTTTCCCAATTGTAAATATTTGCAGCTTCTTTGATTGCTTCTTGATAATGTGATTTTCCATTTTCTAAAATGGTATAAATTCCTTTTTTGATATCTTCGGGTGTTACTTCATCTAAAACACAACCCAATTTATCTCCAACAATTTGACGAGTTAAAATCAAATCTGAAGATAGAACGGGTAACCCTGCATGAAGGTATTCAAAAAGTTTATTTCCTAAAGCCAACTCATGATTTCGATTAATTTTTAGCGTTAAATAAGCACCAATATCTGCCGATGCGGTATAAGCTAATAACTCATGAGGTGGTACACCTAGATGGAAAAAAATATTTTTGAATGGGGCAATTTCTTTATTTAAATTTTCTTTATAATCCTTCGAAGAAGGAATTCCTAACAATACTAATACGTAATCATCTGGTAAAGTTTTGAAGGCTTCAATGAGTTGTTCAATTCCTCTACCATGTTTTAACATGCCTTGATATAATATTATTTTTTGTTCCTTACGGAGCTTGAATTTTTTTCTAAAAACTTGATTTGGAACGACATCTTGTTTGTACGCACAATTCATCACAACCTTCGGAGGAGTAATGTTATAATGTTCGGCGTAAGCTTCAGCTATCGGAGCGGAAACAGTCATCATCGCATCGACTTTTCTAATATATCTCGATTCAATGAATCCTAAAATGTTACCGATTGATTTTCTATCTACTGTTCTTGCAAATTCCAATTCATGCGCATCATATACCACTTTGGCATTTTTATTAAAGAATTTTTTGATAAACATTCCCACAGGAAGCGGAAAAACATCACATGCATGATAAAAATCAGCATCTCTGTGATTCTTTATAATTCTATAAAAAAGCTCTATCCATTTGAATATTTGTACTATAATATTTTTTGACCAGTTTCTACTTTTTAATTTTATTCTATAAACAGGGATACCTTCTTTATGCTCGAACTCAGGTAAGCCTTCTTCATGAAAAGCAATTACCTTAACTTCATAACCTCCTTTATTTAAACTAATTGCTTCCCTTAATACTCGACTGTCATATAAGAAATTATTAAAAACTAAGATAGCAACTTTGTATGTTTTTTGATTTGAATTCAAATTTTTTATAGTTTTCTAAAAATTACTCCTCCACTATTTTTACTAAAAAAAGTAAAGTCATCAGATATGAAATTGTATAAGCTCCTGCCAATAAATAAATTAATATAATCGCTTCATATCCATACCAATGGCTCAAAAAAAATGCGAATATAACTAAACTCAATTGTAAAAGATTAAGCCTTGAAAAAATCTTCGTTTTTTCTTTTAAATAAAAAATAGAAGCTAAGCTAGAAGTAATAAAATTAATAAATAGTGGCAAGGTAAATATTTGAGCATAAGTCCCCGCTATTGCCCATTTTTCTCCAAATACAAATTCAAAAATATAAGGAGCTATAAAGTAGAATATCAAGAATGGAACAAAAGCAATTGCTCCTAATTTTTTTAAAGTAGAATAAAATATTTTTTTACAATTACCGAAGTCTCGTAATTCTTCACTTGCTTTTTGTTTAAATACTTCTTCAAATGATTTTCCAATTACACTTAAAGGTGTTCGTATGATTCGATTCATAAAACCAAAATGACCAACGACTGTAGCAGTATATAAATAGTTAATCAAAATAGGTGGTAACTGCGTCGCACTCGTATGAAATAATCCTGCGGGAACCATGTCTTTTGGAAAATGTTTAAAGTGATGAACTTGTTGTTTTATTTCACTTATTTGCGGAGCAGAAAAGTATTTTTTATCATTTTTTAAAATAGAAAAAACATACATTCCGAGTGTACCGATTCTTGCTAACAATGTTCCTACAATTAATCCACCTGTTCCAAATTGCAATAAACCCATTCCAATTCTTGAACTAACATTGATAGTTGACTCTGCAATTTTTCCACCTGTGATAATTTTAAATCTTTTATGTCGGTTCTGCCAATAATGAAATGACATCAACCAACCTCTTATAAAAATAGTTGGCGGAAGTAAATATAACCACTTTCCAATCTTTGGCTCGTTGAGCCATATTCCTATTTTTTGATTAAATAAGAAAACAATAATCAAAAGTAGAATGCTAAAAAAAGTAGCAATGATTCCTGCCGCCCAAACTGTATTCGCAGCTTCCTTTTCTTTTTTGGGAACTAGTACTGCCATTTCATATCTACCAGTTGCTGGAATAAAAAGTATATCAGCTAGTGAACTGAATAGATAAAAAACTCCAAATTCTTCAGGTGTAAATATTCGAGTTAGGATAGGCGAAAATACCAAGGTGATGGCTTGTGCCATTCCTGCGCCCGTCATTACGGTCAATACATTTTTGGTAAATTCTGACTTCGGTAACATGGTGCAAAAGTAGGGAAAGATTGATTGATAAGATAGTAACTGCGAACTGAAGTTGACGGTTACTAAATCATGCTTGATTTTTACAAAAAATTATATACTTTTAGGTATTCTATTTACAAAAAATAAAAATCAAAACAATGGATATACGAAAACCTAATAGTTGGTCAAGTGATGAATATTTAGACAACGCAGCATTTTTAGTATTACGACTTGGACTTGGATTCGGTATGATATTCGGTCATGGCTGGGGCAAGTTAATGAAATTGATGGGCGACGAACCTATTCAGTTTATGGAATTTCTAGGAATGAGCGCAACGGCATCATTAGCCTTAGTTGTATTTGCAGAATTCTTTTGTAGTATATTTTTGATGCTAGGATTGTTTACTCGGTGGGCAGTTATCTTTTTGATATTTACGATGTTGGTGGCGGTATTTATGGCTCATGCGGGCGATCCATTTGGCAAAGCTGAAAAAGGATTTTTATACTTAGTTGGATATGTTGCGATTTTCTTAGGAGGAGCAGGCGGGTATTCCATAGATGCAATGATGGGTAGATCGCATTAGGAATGAGAACTAAATAGATTCAGAATTATCGCTGTTTCTTTTGTCCTTGTTTTCAAATTTTGATGAGTTTATTTTGAAATCTGGCGAGGCATTTTTTGAAGGCACAGCTTTAGCTGTGGCTGATAAAAATATTAAAATCCAGATTTCAAAATAAATATCATAAATAAAAGCTAATTAGTTTACAATGTGCTAAGTTTGTGCTTTGAATAATTCCTTAAGGAAAATATTATGACCAAAGTCAAACTCGCAGCTACCATCATGTTGGGTAGAGATAAAAATGGAATTTTAGAAATTCTCTTACTCAAGAGAAATAAAGCCTTGGCATTTGCAGGAGGTTTATGGGTTTTTCCTGGAGGGAAAATTGAACCTTCAGAAATAGAACAAAGCGATGATGATTTGGAAGCAGCTCGATTGGCTGCGGTTAGAGAAACTAAAGAAGAAGCTGATTTAGATATTGATAAAAGTAGTTTGATTTTTTTTCGTCATTGGACTACTCCTGTTAAAGAACCTCGACGATACGCCACTTGGTTTTTCTTTGGAAATGCCAACCTTACCAACTCCGAAGTAAAAATAGATGATAGTGAAATCAAAGAACACATTTGGATAAATCCACAAGATGCTCTTGATAAAATTAAAGAAGGTGAATTGGCGATGATGCCACCTACTTTGATGAGTTTACAATTAATTAGAAAATGTAAATCTGTTAGTGAAGTAGAAAACTTACTTGGTGAAGAAGAGCCTATTTTTATTTTGCCAGTTCTACAAATGCAAGGAACGAAATGGATTTGTATGTACGAAGGTGATGCTGGTTATGCTTCGGGTGATGCTGATATTGCTGGTGCAAGGCATCGATTGAATTTGGATTTTGGGGCAAATGATTTTGATTTTGAATATCGAGATTGTATCACTCATCAACCTATTAATGGAGGAATGCATTTATGAAAAAAATAATCGAACCTATCCGAATTGAAATACCGCTCGGTATTATGTTTCAATCTGTAAATTGTTATCTCATTCCTGGGAAGCAATTGACGCTTATTGATTGCGGATTATATTCTGAAAGTAATTGGGAAATTTTTCAAAAAAAAATAAAAGAGCACGGTTATCAAGTTGCTGATATTGAACAAATAATTATTACGCACGAACATCGTGATCATATTGGATTGCTTCCTGAGATTATGGCGAACTGCAATGCGATAGTTAGAGTTCCAAAAATGATTAAAGAATGGTTTAGCCAACCTGGTAAGAAAAATAAAGAAGAGATTGATTTTACTAAAAAATTATTCAATTCACTTGGGTTTCCAAAAGATATATTAAAAGAAGTTTTTCAATATATAGAAGAGGTAAAAGGAAATAGAAAATTTACAAACTTAGATCGTTTTGAGTTTTTTGAAGAAGGTGATTATTTGGAAATGGGAAATACGCAATGGGAAATTTTAAATACACCGGGGCATTGCCCTTCACAATTTGTTTTTTTACAAAAAGAACAAAAGAGAATATTTGGAAGTGATATGTTATTACCAATTGCACCAATGCCAATCAAAGTTGAAAACCCAAATGAAAAAGGTCAACCTGTAAAAGGATTAGTTGATTTATTAAATTCATTTGAACGACTTCGTGTTTTCGATATTCAAACTATATATCCAGGTCATGGACCTGTTTTTAATGATGCAAATGCAATGATTGATAAACAGTTGGCTCGAATGAAAATGAGGAAAGAAGAATGTTATGATTGTATAAAATCAGGATTGAATACGCCTTATCATATTAATAGAAAAATGTATTCATTTCAAAAAATGCCTCCTGATTTTAGTGGGATGTTCATGGTTTTAGGTTATATTGATTTATTATTGCAAGAAGAGAAAATTGTTAAAAATAAAGAAGGGTTTTCCTTACCGATTTAAAATAAAAAAATGGAATCAAACGAACTCTTATTAAGTGATAGTAACTTAACTGAATTTCCAAAAGTTGAAAAATTATCTAATGTTTCTAAATTGAATTTAGATAATAACAATATAATTACATTACCTTCTTATATTGGAAATCTTGACCAAATTACTTATTTGCATTTAGGAAAAAATGAATTGGAATCTCTTCCTCCTGAAATAGGTCAACTTACTCAATTAACCTATTTACATTTGGGTGATAATGAATTGAGTGAGTTACCAAAAGAAATAGGTCAACTTGAGAAGTTGACAACGCTCATTTTAAATGACAATAAATTAACTCATCTTCCAAAAGAAATAGGTCAACTTACCCAACTAAAAACATTGATATTAGGTGGCAATCAAATAACAGAATTACCTGCTGAGATTGGGCAACTAACTCAACTCAATCGGTTGGATGTTGAAAATAACAAACTAATTGCATTACCATCTGAAATTGGAAATTTATCTCAATTATCAAAAATTTACCTATTTGATAATCAACTAAAAACACTACCTGAAGCTTTCGGAAAATTAACTCAATTGAGTAGTCTTAACTTGGAGTATAATTTATTAGAAGAATTTCCAAAAGGCGTTGCTGGATTGGTTAATTTAAGAAAATTAGATTTATCTGAAAATAAGATAACAATCATTTCCCAAGAAATTAAAGCGTTAGAAGAATTGACAATTTTAAATTTAGAGAATAATAAGCTTAAAAAAATTCCTTCTTCAATCATAGAAATAAAGTCACTATTAAAATTAAATCTAAAAGGGAATGTTATTCCATTAAGTGAAGTAAAAGGTATAATTGAAACTTACCCAAGGCTAAGAATTCTGCATGATTAGTATTGAATTCCTAAATGAAAAACAAAGGGTTTTAGATGAGTTTTCATCTAAAACCCTTTGTTTTTATGTTTTTTAACAAATGTAATAGTATTGTTTGGTCAATAAATAACTCATTTTTTTAAGTAAAATTTATTGAGAAATAATATTTTTATTTATTATATTTTTAGATAAAAGACTGATTCATAGGAAAATATATATGTTGATAAATATGTTTTCGTCTATTATACAATGTCACAATATGATAAAATATCGTGATGGGATTTTAAGAGGTTCTTAGAAATTGTGATCTAAAATATTTTGTTCTCTAGAACAAACAATGTGATCACAAAAATTAGTAAAATATGTTTATGCCTCATTACACCCAATCAGGGCGACTTCAGTCGTCTTATTATGTAATATTATTACTTACTGCCTTTTGTTTTTTCACACACGCAAATTTAAACGCACAAACTTTACTGGTAGGTCCTGACGATTTGCCAGGAGCATTTACCTATTGTGGTAAAGACACTTTTAGTGTAGATATTCGAACTCCAAGTGGTGTTTCATCTCAGGGGGCAACATTTTCTAATATTGATTTTAAAGTAACATTACCTCCAGGGATGACTTATTTTCCTAATTCAGCTTGGGCGGAAGATTTAGAAAATGGAATGTTACATGGGATAAATGGCGAATCCATATCATCAAATTTTGAAGAGGTCACTTTTAACTTAGCTGACTTTTTACCTAATCCAACTACAGGAGATACTGTCAGAGTTTTTCTGAAAGTAAGAGCAAGTTGTGAGATGCCTCAAGATGAAATAGAATATGATATTAGCTATGATTTTGATAATCCAGCAGTTCCTTCAAGTGGTTCAAAGACGGGTTCTTTTACAAGTGATCAAATTGGATTAGAATCACCTAATATATTGATAATGGATCCTGCTTCTGATTTTGATGAAAATGATGTTTTTGTTGGAGAGGTATGGACAAGATCTTTTCATGTTCAAAATTCAACTATTGGTGAGTATTGTGTAGATACGATGTATTTTTTTGATACTTATACTCCTGATTTAAATGTACTGAGTTATAATACGGGAACACTTATAAGTACTGCTGGTGGAACGAATGTGTTGATGTTAACCTCTGTTGATTTTCAAGCATTATTAGGTAAACCAAGATTCTGTAAAAATGATACTTTGACAATTACAGAAACAGTAGAATCTATTCAATGTATTACAAGTACAGGTCAGCAAGTTTCTGAGGTGAGAATAGGTTTTGGTTGTGAGGTCGATACACCAACTGGAAATTTATGTCAAGAATCTAAACGTTCACCAATTCATACTTATGAAGATGGAGATCCAGGTGTGTTTTGGAGAGATATGATAAGCTTAGGAGGACCAAATGTTTTTCCAGAATTAACTTGGGTGCCATCTTGTAAATCTGAAGGAGAAAGATGGACAATAGGTTCATTATTAATTAATCCTGATGATAAGTTTCAAGCAACTGACTTATTGTATCGACTTTTAACATATAGTGGTTCTACTATAGATACTAGTTCCATAAAATGGAAAGTTAATACAAGCGGAACTTACCAGAAATGGACTGGGCCATATGATTTTATAGGTGCCTATACTGCGGCTAGTACTATAGGTATGTTAGCTGATGCGTGTACACCTTCTCATAACCGAATTAGAGATACTAGATTTACCTTTCCTTCCCTTCAACCGGGAGATACACTTTTTGTTATTGCAGATATCACAGTCTGTTACAAAGAAGATGAACAATGTATTAATTATATCTATGATTCTCCTGGATACTATTTTAATTTATTCTATAAAGATGCTTGTGCTAATGCTCAATATTATGAAGGCTTTAGTATAAGACTTCCTTCTCACCATTTGAATTCACCACCCGCAACGAGTTTTTCTCCAACAATACCAGAAGGTCAGAAAGGAGATATTTCATATGAATTAGTAGGTCATATTAGAAGGAACAATGAATTTTATACTCAAGAATGTGATCAAGATGACGTTTATCCTTTTGGAAATCCTGTCAAACCTGCCTATGAGGTTATCTTGAATTATGATAATCAATTTTTAGAATTTGAAAATGCACCTGGAGATTTTCAAATGGTTGCCATAACGGGTGAAACCTGGACTCCTTCAAGTCTGGATTATACCACAACTCCAGGGAAGATAACAGCGATATTTGATATGCCTCCACCAGTTGGATTTGGAGGTGAGGCTGTTCCTGTTGATTGTAAAATTTATACTGTTGATTTAAATGGAGTAAAGTTAGACTATAAGTTAAAAGGAATTTGCCCATTTCCATGTGCAGGATATATCACAACTCAAGTTGATTTTGAAGTAAATCATATTACAGATAAATGTACTGATCCTAATGATTGGAATAGAACAATTATAAGATGTGGTGATGCACCAATAGATATAACAACAGTTTGTGAATTTTGTAATTCATGTGATGGAACTTCTGTTTCATCTTTTACTATGACTAGAAAAAATTTTGGATTTCAAGATAATGACAATGATCGTTTTGAAGATTTCCCTGATGGAGGTGTAGTAGCAGATCCAATTGCTACTCCGGAAATAGCTACTGATCGTTTCTTTGTAGGAGATACAGCTGTGGGGACATATAGTTTAACAGTAAATACATCACAGTTTAGCGGTTTTAATTTTCAATATTTAAGATTTGGTTTACCAAGTTCTGAATACCAAGGTATCTCTACTAATTTCACCATTTATGATGTTAGTGATGGAGTAAGTTACTCATTTGAGGATGTGCCTGGTCAATATCAATCAGTAGGAGCTGGTGATGAAATTATTTACAATCTCAGTCCTTATTTTTTACAAAATTATGGGCCTGATAATATTCCTGCTGATTTTACATTTGAGCAAAGTGATTCAATAGTTGGAGATTATACTTATAAGATTTTTGAAAATGTAGGAGCAGCTCGATTACAAAAAGTACTGAATGTTACAGGATTTAATACAATAACATTAAATGCTGGACCAGGAGATAGATTCTCTTGTAATATTTTCTTTGCACCATTAACGTTGGTAGGATTTGAACATTATCATTTGAGTAATTCTCTAAATACTGATGGATGTACGAATGGACAAACTATTTATTATCAAGGATTTTATGTAGGTCCAAGTTCGGGAGCAAATAGATTTGCTAGAGATCAATTTCCTTACGAATATAGAGAACTAACAAAATATGAAGATTATAGATTTAAAATACCAGATGGATATACTGCTCAATTTATGAGAGGATATATAAGAGGTGATGAAGGTGGTGGAGTAAATTCCGAACTTATAACAGCGAATTCAATTATAAATCCAATCTATTATTATGTAGATTCTTCAACTAATGAATTGGTGTTGAAAATGCAAGATTATGTAGAAGAACTTAATGGAACAGGAATCGGTGGAGGACCAATAGATGAAACAATGAGGATGCTTATTCGCCCTTATTTCCAAGCGACATGTGAAACAGAAATTAATGTTTTCAATACCTTAGAAGAAAATAAAGGATTTATTCATCAATTTGCTCAAGAGTATAATGGACCTGATCCAGATACTGTTCATTTCTTTTATAACAATAGATATTGGAGAGAGACCATTGAACCTATTGTAAATGCAACAATACAAAGTCCAGCTGCATTACTTTATACTCCTTTAGCAATATGGAATATCGAAGTTAGTGGTGGCGAAAATGGACCGAGAACTGCTTTTATTTATTTCGATTCAGATCCTATTGTTACCATTTCTCAAATAAAAAGAATATCAGATGGCACTATAATATCACCTATAAATGGAATGTATCAATTGGGAAGTATTAGAGGGGAAACAGAGGAATATGAGATTACTGCTTTTATTCGAGCATGTGAATCGGGAGCAATTGAAGCTCACATAGGATGGCAATGTGATGATGATTCTTATCCATCTAGTATCGCAGATTATGAGTCATCATCATGTACGCCAATAGATTTAGATTTGTTATATGAAGCTTTATCAAATGGAATTCAAACTGATTTTACAGAAACAAATGATAGAGATACTGTAGAACTTTGTGAAGATATTAATTACTCTGTTATAATACAAAGTGTATCAACAGCTACTAATTATAATATGGGAGCTTACTTGGTGATTCCTGGAGCAAACTCACCTTATCAATTAGTAGATGGTGAAGGTACATTAATTTATCCTTATACAGGAGGTCCTTCTATTACATTAGATACTAGTTCATTTACTATAGGTCAGTCAAGTACTTTTCCTCCATTTAATGGAGATTCCTATTATTGGGATTTAAATGGAGTGATCGATAGTCTCCCCGGATTTGGAGATGCACCTTTTACTCCAGAAGAAGATAGAACTCTTCGTTTTGATTGGTCTTTGACTACAACATGTGATGTAGTATCTGGTACAGAATTATGGTTCTTCTTTGTTTATGAAGATGCTTGTGGTAATGTACAATATACTCCAACTAAATTTAGTAAGACTGTTGTTATTGATGGAGCAGTTGTAGATACATTGTTAGATTGGGTGGTCGAAATGGAAACGCCACCCCTAAATGCTTGTCAAGGTGAACATGAATATCAAGTTGATGTTACTAACCTTTCAGCTAATACTTCTAAAGGACAAGATGAATTAGTACTAACCTTAAATGAAGATATTCAATTTTTAAGTGCTACATGTGATCCTACATCTGATGAGTGTCCAACCAATATTGGCTCTCCTGATATTGTTGTTACTAACCCTGGGCCAGGGTTAACAGGTTTTCAGGTTATTACTTGGGATATACCTCCTGGAGTAAGTGAGAATGAGGTCATGAAGATAAATTTTGTAGTCGATGCAGATGAAAGTCTAGAATGTGGCGAAACCTCTTTTGTTTTTGAGACAGAAGCCGAAGGGCCGAAGATTGCTTGTGCTGATGGAACTGCTACACCTGACTCTTGTAATATTTCAATTAGTACTACAAATGGTCGTCCTATTTTTAATGTTGATATAGTAAAACCAGAGTTAACTATGGATGTGGTTTCAACTAATTCGACCATTGTCACAGGAATTGGAGAAGCATTAGAATATGAAATTGAAATATGTAATTCAGGAGAACCAGTTTATAATGGAGATACTATATCTATTAAGTTTTACTACGATGTAGATGCAAATGGAATCATTGATACTTTGACTGATCTTTTAATTCATGCACAACTTCAAAATGATTCGTTAGCTACTGACGAATGTTTTACATTTATAGACACAGTGTTGTTAACCCCTGGGTTAACCTGTGGATTGTATGTAGGATTTGGATCAGAAACTTGCCAATGTAATGATTTCTCTCCTTTTGATTTAGGGAATTTCCCAACTGTAGGAACTATCCTATCAGATGATTTTACATTATGTTCTGGTGAAACTCAAATGATATTAGGAGATAGTTTGCCAGGATATACTTATACTTGGATTGGAGATTTGGAAGGTATTATGAATCCAAATGAATTGAATACAGATATTAGTTTAATCAATACAACAACAATTCCTATTGTAAAAACTTATATTCTTGAAATAGATAGAGCAGGAAGTGATGATTGTGATGCATTAGACACTATTGACGTTATTATATTACCACCAGTAGCTGCAACAGCAGTAATAACAAATATTTCATGTAATAGTTCTACTGATGGAGCAATAGATTTAACACCATCAGGTGGATTGAGTCCTTATACTTATGTATGGTCAACAGGAGAAACTACTGAAGATGTTTCAGGTCTTGCTGTTGGTATTTATACCGTAACAGTTACAAGTGATAGTATGTGTGTCAATTCATTTGAGTTTATGGTTACAGAGCCAACTACTCTTGCATTAGGAACTGGATCTTCTGCTGCATTTTGTGGGCAAGCTGATGGAACAGCTTCTGTTTTTCCTACAGGTGGAACAGCTCCATATGATTATTTTTGGTCAAATGGCGGAACGACAGCAACTTTAACAGGTATCATTCCTGGGTTTTATGATGTAACGGTTACGGATGCTGGAGGATGTGTAGGGGTTGCTTCTGTGTTAGTAGGAGCTGATGGTGGGCCGTCTATAGCTACGAGTTTTACAAATACAGATTGTATATCGGGAAATAATGGAACAGCAAATGTTACCGCTTCGCCAGCTACAGGAACATATTCTTACGCTTGGTCGAATGGAGCAACCACCTCAAACATTACAGGTCTGACTTCTGGAATTTATAACATTACAGTTACAGATTCCAATACGGGTTGTTTTAGTTTAGCAAGTATTGAGATTGGTTTAGGAGAAGAAATGACACTTTCGCCTTTAACAATTTCTCCAACTTGTGGAGGTGGAACAAATGGTGGAGTATCAGTAAATATAACAGGAGGTACTCCTTCATTTCAATATCTTTGGGATGATGCTTCTGCTTCTACTACTCCTGGATTAACAGGGATAGGTCAAGGTGTTTATTGTGTAACAGTTACTGATGCTGATTTATGTACAGCAACAACTTGTGTTAATCTTATAGAGGATTGTTGTGGATTAGATTTTGTATCAGCTGGTGATACTGTTTCTTGTTTTGGTCAATCTGATGGAGAACTAACTATCATTGTGAATTCTGGAACACCTCCTTATAATTATCAATGGGCTCATAGTGCAGCAGAGACAGATTCAATCGCTTCAAATTTAAGTCCAGGAGATTATACAGTTACAGTTACAGATGCGGTTTGTAGTATTGTAGGAACTTATACCGTACTTAATCCAGAAATCTTGGATATAGATTTAACAAAAATGAATGTTACTACTTGTGGTACTGGAGGATGTAATGGTAGTGTGAACATAGCAGTTAATGGAGGTACAGCACCATACAATTATTTTTGGACTACAGGTTTATCAGGTTCATTACCGACTGCAGGAGTTTCTTCGACAGTACTTACTGGTTTATGTTTAGGTATATATGATGTTACAGTAACTGATGCAAAAGGATGTGAAGCCGTAGCAACAGTATTTATGGGAATCGATCCTTCTTTTACAGTAACGACTGGAGTTACTAATGCAGATTGTGGGGAAACCAATGGTAGAATAGAAATTAATCCAATAGAAGGAGTTTCTCCTTTCACATATTCATGGACTGGATATCCTGATATAGATAATGTTTTGGAAAATATACCAGCAGGAACTTATAATGTAACCGCAACGGATGCAATTGGATGTGCAGTTGTTCAACAGATTTTTGTAAATTCTGATACTTCGACAGGGCCTCAAATTGTAGATTTAATTTCAACTAATACTGATTGTGGTCAAGCCAATGGAGCAATCAATGCTGATATCAATGGAGGTGCAACTCCATTTTCTTTCTTATGGTCAAATGCAGCTACGACCGAAGATATTGCCAATTTAAGTGCAGGTACTTATACCTTAACTGTCACAGATGCTAATGGCTGTATTGCAATGCAAGATGTCGAAATTGAAGAGTTAGGTTTTGAGGTAGATTTCACTTATAACGAACCACCTTGTAATTCTTTAGACGGTTTTATTATTGCAAATGGGGTAGGAGGAACAGCACCATATAGTTTCGCTTGGTCGAATGGAGGAATGACAAGTACGATTCAAAATATTCGTTCGGATGTTTATACCGTAACTGTTACAGATGCAACAGGATGTACTACAGTTGCAAATGCAGAATTGAATACTACTAATGGACCTCAAATAGATAATATTGTTTTAGGAAATATTAGTTGTAAAGGAATGAATGATGGAACAATTGATTTGACCATCACAGGAGGAACTGCTCCATATAATATCCTTTGGAATAATTTTATGATTGGTTCTAATATTGGAAATTTAGCAGCTGATACATTTACAGTAATCATTACAGATTTAAATGGATGTAAAGCTTATGGTGAATATATATTAACAGAGCCTGATGATATTGTAAATATTCAATTGAGTACTATAGATCATATTGATTGTGCAGGAGAAGCGGAAGGTTCTATTTTCTTACAACATATTTCAGGAACAGCTCCATATACTTACCTTTGGAATGACGGCGCAACAACTAAAGATCGTCCAAATATCATTTTCGGTACACATCGAGTGACAGTTACAGATGCGGGTGGATGTGAAGTTTTTGCAGAGACAACTATTACTCAAGAAGATACAATAGTTATCAATAATCTTACTCTTATGGATACCATTTGTCCTGGAGAAAACTTCACTATTGATATTGATGTAACAGGTGGAGTCCCTACTTACACTTATTTATGGTCAACTGGAGCAATAACTGAAGATTTAAATGGCATAACTACAGCGGGTGATTATACCATTACAATTACTGACGATTTAGGATGTACAGTAGAAGAAACATATACATTAATAGAAAGTGATTTAGTATTAAATGCTACCAAAGTAGATGCGATGTGTGGTTTGAATAATGGGCAAATTACAGCAGTAACTTCAGGTGGTATCTCTCCTTATACTTACATGTGGTCTCATGATGCATCTATCAATAACAATACAATTACAAATTTAAGTATAGGAACATATACCGTATTAGTAACTGATAATATAGGATGTAAAGTAGAAGAAACAATTGAGATTTTACCAGTTACAGCTTTTATTCCATTGACTATCGAAACTGAAACAGTTTGTGAAGGAGATGATATTGTATTCTCTACTCCTTTAGTTGCAGACTTATATGAATGGACAGGTCCAAATGGATTTAGTTCTAATTTGCAGTTTCCAGCAGCTATAACAAATGCTTCTACTTTAAATGAAGGTACATATTCTTTACATTTAGAAATTGTAGGTTGTTCATTCAATGATACTACTTTCCAAATCACTATAAATCCTCAACCTGTAACTCCTGTTTTGGTTAATGATGGACCAAAATGTGAAGGAGAAACAATTATAATAGGTACAACATCTACAGCCACTCAATACCATTGGATAAGTCCGTCTAGTTCAGTAGGCGATCCTTCAACATGGACAACTACAGCTTCAAGTTCTCATGATGTAACAGATGAAGGACTATGGACTTTAATTTTAGAAGATACAGAAGGATGTCTTTCTGATTCTGTAACTACAGAAGTTATTTTTAATCCAATTCCAGATGATCCTATTTATGAACATGATGGACCCATTTGTGAAGGTGAAGTTGTGAATTTAATGGCTCCATCAATAGCTGGAGCAACATACACTTGGTTTAAAGATGGAGTAACTCCGCCAATTTCTAATTTGCAAAATCCAACTATTTCAGGATTAACTGCGGTCGAATCACCTGCTCGTTTTTGTTTACAGGTAACTATTGATGGATGCCTTTCTTCGTCATCGTCTTTATCTTGTAAGAAAGTTATAATCAATCCTGCTCCTACTGCAAATGTTAATGTTGGAGGTGGAATTTGTGGAAGTCCTTTAATGTTTGAGGCAACACCTGTAGTAGGAACTGCTCCATATATGTATTCATGGAGTGGACCAAATTCATTTGTATCAATAGATCAGAATCCTTCTATAACTTCTCCAACTTCAGTTAATGAAGGTTCTTACGCTGTAGTAATAACAGATGCAAGTGGATGTACAGGAATAGGAACAGTAGAAGTAAATGGAATTTTAGAAACCCCAATACAACCTATAATTAGTGGAACATTTTCTATTTGTGAAGATGAATCATTAGAACTGTCAACGACAGTATATACAGGTACGACTGTATCTTACGAATGGATTGGTCCGGGTGGTACATCCACCTCAAGTGGAGATTATTTGGATGCTCCAAATTTGATTGTTCCAAATGCTAGTGCAATTGATGCAGGTTCATATCAAGTAGAAGTTATTGTAGATGGTTGTTCAAATATTTCTTCTGAAATTATTGTAGAAGTAAATGAAAGACCAGAAGTACTTCCTTCTATATCACCAGGTACTTTATGTGCGGATTTAGATTCTGATGTATTTTTAAGTGCATCACCATCAGGTGGATTAGCACCTTATCAATTTATTTGGACAGGTCCAAATGGTTATTCTTCAAATGTAGAAAATCCGATTTTGTTAAATGTAGATGCTACTTTTTCAGGAACTTATTCTTTAATAATTGAAGATTCTTATGGATGTAAATCTGATGAGGGTTCAGTTGATTTAGAAATCAAAAATGCTCCTTCAGATCCAATATTTAATAATCCAGGTTTAATTTGTCATGGAGGAGAATTAGACTTGACAGTTCAAACTTATACTGGGAATGTAGTAGTTTATTCTTGGTTCTTTAACGGCACAGCAATTTCTAACAATACAAATACATATATAGTTAATCCAGCAACTACTGCAAATAGTGGAACTTATGAAGTTGTTGTAAATGTCGATGGATGTGAAAGTGATACAGCTTCGATAGATATTATAATTGGAAATGAGATATTAGTATCTGCAAATGATATAATTGTAAATTGTGCTGATGCAACTACATCTGTTAATTTAGAAGCAATAGTTTCAGGAGGACAAAGTCCTTATATTTATTCATGGACAGGTCCAAATGGATTTTCTTCAACGGATGAAATGCCTGTTTTACCTAATGTAACTTCCTCTAATTCAGGTACTTACGAAGTACAAATTACAGATTCATTAGGATGTGTTTCAGCAACAGAATCATTAGTCCTAACTATTACAGACCAACCAGAAACTCCAAATATTCAATCTGTTGGAACAATTTGTCATGACGAGCCATTGACTTTAAGTGTTCAAAATTATACAGGGACTACAGTAACTTATAATTGGTTATTTAATGGAATTGCAATTTCTAACAATAGTAATACATTGATAATAGATCCAGCGACTGCTATAAATTCAGGAACGTATGAAGTTTTTATTTTGGAAAATGGATGTTCGTCAGATACTACAGAAGTTTCAGTTTTAATTAATTCTGAAATTGCAGTAACAGTTCCTAATCAAATAATTAGTTGTGTTGATGGAACAACAAGTTTGACATTATCAAGTACGGTTACAGGAGGAGTAGCACCTTTAACTTATGCGTGGTCAGGGCCAAATGGTTTTGCATCTAACGTATCAAATCCAAGTATTCCAAATATTACAAGTAATGAATCAGGAACATATTCTTTAATTGTAACAGATGCTTTAAATTGTACATCAATAGTAAGTTCAAGTTTAATAGAAATTACAGATCAACCAGAAGATCCAATCATTACACCAGTATCGACCATCTGCGATGGAGATATTTTAGA
>JALZVK010000359.1 GCA_023301005.1 Saprospiraceae bacterium
CTCTTCGTTAAAAAGCCTCGTCGATGCATAGCATCGCCTACGTTTTTTGCCTCGATTGATTAAAAAATAATCTCAAAATAAATTATGAATAATTATGTCTAAGAACTTAACCTCGTTTACTAATAATTTTAATTTCTACTCTCTGATTTCTTTTTTGAGCTTCTTGATTTTTACCAAAGTCAACAAGTTTTGTTTTTCCATAACCTTTGTATTTCAATCTGTCTGCATTAATTCCTTTGCTTACTAAATAATCAACTACGGCTTTAGCTCGATTAGTAGATAATTCATTACAGTAATCAGTTTGACAACGTCGGTTAGTGTGTCCACCTACTTCAATTTTTACTCGCCCATCTTTTCTCATATAATCATAGATCTCATCGAGTGCAGGTTTGGAGATTTCTGTAACCTTATAAGAGTCAATATCAAAGAATAGTTTATCTACTTTTATAGTTTGCCCTTCATTAAGTTTATCTAATTTAATTTCCATTTCAGATTTCTTCGGCTTTGTTGTTACGACAGGATTTTGCACAACAAGAGGTTCATATAGAATTGAAGTTTCATCATTTGCATTACCTGCTGAGTTCGACGCTTTAATCGTAATTTTATTAACTCCTTCTTTAAGTTTAAGTGTTGCTTCTAATCTATTTGTTGAAGGATTATAAGTGAAGTTCCGAGTATTCCTTCCATTTACTTTAAGTAAGATTTTTCTTTCTTGAGTAACATTTTGGATTTTAGCAATCAAGTCAAACGTATTTGTTGTAACTGTCTTTTTTAGAGAAGAAGGATTCGTAATATTTACCTCAGGTTTTTTAACTAAAGGCAATTCTTCATCACAAGGAATCGGTTGGATAGCAGAAGCATTATCTAACAATATATTTCCGTTAGGAGGAGATAAAACAGGAGTCTTAAAAAATGCTTCTAAAACAATATAAGATGCTTTTTGCTTTGGCTCAAATTTGAAAGCGAACTCTTTCCAATCTATATTTGTCACTAATTTACTTTCTGCTAATAATTCTTTCTTTCCGCAATAACCAGTACCTCCCCAAATTCTTAATTTAAGAGGTGCTGTAAAATTTACTTTTTTTTCTTGACCTCTGATAGCACTTTCATATTTATTGGAAGTTGATAATGCAATGCTAAAAGTATAACATTTTCCAGCTTGCAAAGGTGTCTTTAATCTTTGCGCTACAGATTCCCAAGAGTCATTTTCTCTTACAACCAATCCCAAAAATGTATCACCATCTGTTGCTTTTTTTGTCACTCCAAAAGATTGTAGAGGATCATCGGCAGGATGTACATCAGGAGGAGTTTCTTGAGGAAAGTTGAGGTTTCCACAATCATACCATCCTCTAGGTGCATGACCTGGATGAGGAAAATCTTCAAATGATGGATTGTTAAGTACGATAGCTTCTTCTTGTGCAAAAAGACCTGAGGAGAAGAATAAAATATTTAGAGCTATTAGTAATAATTGTCTGGACATAATTTCTATATCTTTTAAGTTATTTCAAAAGTTAGGAACACTTTCCTAATTAACGTATAGATTGATAGGTTTTATTTAAGGTCGAGGTGAAATTTACATAAAAACATCTACTTTATATAAAGTTTAAGTTTTCATTAACCAAAAAACGTGTTTAAGTTTATTTATTAGATATACTTAAACACGTTCCTCAAACTGATTTGTTACAAAGGTTTATTTGAAAGCATTCAAACCAGTAACATCCATTCCTGTTATTAATAGGTGTATATCATGAGTACCTTCATAAGTAAGTACCGTTTCTAAGTTCATCATGTGTCGCATAATTGGATATTCATTAGTGATACCCATACCACCGTGAATCTGTCGAGCTTCTCTAGCAATTTCTAATGCCATGTGGACATTATTTCTTTTTGCCATAGAAATTTGAGAAGGAGTCGCTTTGCCATCATTAGCCAAAGTTCCAAGTCTCCATGCTAGTAATTGAGCTTTAGTGATTTCGGTAATCATCTCTGCTAATTTCTTTTGAGTCAATTGGAATTGACCAATCGGTTTTCCAAATTGAATACGCTCTTGAGAGTATCTTAAAGCAGAATCATAACAATCCATTGCTGCACCAATTGCTCCCCATGCAATTCCATAACGAGCTTTTGACAAACAAGATAATGGTCCTTTTAATCCTTCCACATCGGGAAGTACATTTGCTTTAGGAACTCGCACATCTTCAAAGACAAGCTCTCCTGTAATAGAGGCACGGAGACTCCATTTTCCATGAATTTCAGGAGTAGAAAAACCTTTCATTCCTTTTTCTACAATCAAACCTTTGATTCGACCTTCTTCATTTTTTGCCCAAACAACTGCGATGTCTGCAACTGGTGAATTGGTAATCCACATTTTAGAACCATTCAAAATATAAGCATCGCCATCATCTTTGATATTGGTCAACATTCCGCTTGGATTAGAACCATGATCAGGTTCCGTCAATCCGAAACAACCGATTAATTCTCCACTTGCTAACTTAGGCAAGTACTTCATTTTTTGTTCCTCTGAACCAAATCGATAAATAGGATACATCACTAATGAACCTTGTACAGATGCCATAGAACGGATACCTGAATCTCCTCTTTCCAATTCTTGCATAATGATTCCATAAGCGATTTCGTCCATACCTCCACAACCATATTTGGCAGGTAAGCTAGGTCCAAATGCTCCGATGTCAGCTAAGCCTTTAAATAAATGAGTAGGACATTCTGCACGATTTGCATAATCTTCAATGATTGGACTTACTTCTTGTTTGACCCAAGCACGAACGGCATCTCTAGCGAGAAGATGATCGTCATTTAATAATTCATCTACATTGTAATAATCGTGTCCTTGAAATCTATCTTGGCGAGCCGTTGCTCCAGCATGATTTGTATTCCCATTTTCGTTTGACATGTTCTTTTAATTTTATTGGTTAAGGTTTTATATTCTAAGAGAAGTTAGAGTATGTTTATTTTTGTTGCAAAAATAAACATTAAGGAATGATTAAAAAATAACTTATAACACTTTTCGATTTCTTTTGAATTTATACTTCGTTAAAAATACTCGCCATAGCCCTGCTATGTCTGTGTTTTTTGCCTCGTCTAAATCCAAAATAAATTCGAAATTTGTTATTATTTATTATTTAGTCATTCCTAATGAATAAATAATGTCTCACTTATCTATTTCATTTTAAATGAAATATTGACCTTTTGTATCTATCAGTTAAACGCAATTGAGTTTATATTACTGAACAGTTACGAACGGTTCTTGTTTATTTTATACGAAGAATTGTTCAATTTGATTTTATTTAGAGGAAAAATTCTACATTTGAAATAAATTATATGAGAACTTAATTGTTCTGTTAAATAAAAAACTATCAGATGAGTCATATAGCTTTAGAAGGAATGCAATTTTATGCCTATCATGGATTTTATGAGGAAGAACGCATTATAGGAAATAATTATGTAATTGATATTTATATAAAGACAAATTTCAGCGAAGCTGCTGAAAATGATGATTTATATAAAACGATTAATTATGAAACGGTTTATTTGATTTGTCAGAGAGAAATGAGAATACCGACTAAATTATTGGAAACGATTGGATTGAGAATTTTTAATGGTTTAAAATTTCAATTTCAAAATATCCATGAAGCTACCATTAATATTAAGAAAGAAACGCCCATGCCAGGAGTAAAATTGGATAGTTCATCAGTTCAACTGAATCAAAATTTTATTCAAAATTGTCCTCGATGCGGAAATAAAATGATTTGTTATGGTGATGAAAACTGTTGGTGTAATGATATGAAAATTCATCCTCAAACGCAGTCTATGTTAGATCAAAAATATGATGGTGATCTTTGTAGAAACTGTCTTAACTATTACTCAGGTTAATTTTATTAAAATTTTAAATTTTCTATAACACCTCATTGCAATATTCATTCGTTTAAATGAAAAAGTTGCACGTTGTTTGTTTATTTAAATGAATAACATTTAATTTCCCTTAAACTGACGAAACGTTCAAACGAATCCAGAATATGTTATTACTTTTGATTTTTAAAAGAGAATAACTATTCTAATTTTTTCACTAAAAACCTTTTTATAATGATCAAAAAAATTGCACTCTTATTGATATGTTTCCAATTAGTAGCATGTACTGAATTGCAAAATGTACTTGATGCTGCGGCGACTACAACGGGTTTATCTTCTCAGCAAATAGGAAACGGGCTTAAGGAAGCTCTTGAAGTAGGAATCGGAAAAGGATCTGATCGCTTATCATCGTTAGATGGTTATTACAAAAGCGCATACAAAATCTTATTACCAGAAGAGGCTCAAAAAGTAACAAGTAAGCTTAAAAGAATTCCTGGCTTTACACAAGTTGAGGACAAGATGTTAGAAAAAATTAATCGTGCGGCTGAAGATGCTGCGAAAAATGCAAAACCAATTTTTGTATCTGCGATTAAACAAATGAGTTTCCAAGATGCATTGGGAATTTTGAAAGGAGATAAAAATGCCGCTACGAACTTTTTGAATAAAGCGACTTACAATTCTTTGTATAATGAATTTCAACCTGTAATTGTTAAGGCATTGAATAAACAAAATGCTTTGGATTTTTGGGGAGATGCGGTAAATAAATACAACAAAATTCCTTTAGTAGAAAAATTGAATCCAAGATTGGATGACTATATTACTAACAAAGCATTGGATGGTTTATTTTCAATGGTAGCTAAGGAAGAATTGAATATTCGTAATAATGTTTCTGCAAGAACGTCTCAATTATTGAAAGACGTATTTGCAATGCAAGACTAGGTTTTAATTGAAAATTAAAAATGGAGAATTGAAAATTTTCAAAGTCTTGTATTCACAGGACGATCGAAATTTTCAATTTTTCATTTTCAATTTTCAATTAATTAACTCAATCCATTCTGTTGGTTAGTCTTTGAACTAATTTGAACTCGCTTAAGAAAGATTTCGCAATTACTCTTATTACTGTATAAACAGGAATTGCGATTACCATCCCACCTATCCCGCCTAATTTGGCTGCTACTAAAATTACTATAAATATTTCAAGCGGATGTGCGGAGACACTCGTTGAAAAAATATAAGGTTGTACTAAAAAGTTATCCAACATTTGCATCGCTCCAAATGTTGCTGTTACCATCAAAATTAGTGGTAACATCTCATTATAAAAACTCAAATCAAGGTTAGAAGAGATAGTAATAAAAACGCCAAACATAGCTCCAATGATTGGACCGATATAAGGAATGACATTTATTAATGCTGCAAAAAATGCAATCAATAATGCACTTTTGATTCCTATCACACTTAAAACCATCCACATAAAAATAGTGATAATAGTAATCTGCAAAGTTACTCCAACAAAGTACCTACGTAACATCGTACTCGATTCCTCTACAGCATGTATTACTTTTTTCTCTTGTCCAGTTGGAACAAATGCTTCTAGTACATTTGTGAAAAGACCTTGTTCTTTTAGGAAGAAAAATGCGATGAATAATACGGACATTAACGCTATCAAAAGATTTCCCAAAATACTAACTAAGGTGCTGAACAGTCCAGGTATTTGACCTGGGTTAAATAATGAAAAGACTTTCTTTTGAATTTTTTCTATTGGAGTATCTGTATGTTTGATTTGGGCAGAAGGATCTATTATTGCTTCTGATTTGTTTTTTGTAGAAGGGTCGTCAATTTTTACTTCAAGGGTGATATTGGTTTTAGTAATGGTATCACCATTTGCCAAAAGAATGGAATCAATAGAAATAAAAGTACTTGAAACTTGGTTATCTTTTTCTATTATGTTTTCAATATTATCAAATTGACTTGTATCTTTTTCTGTAATCGAAATGGTGTCAATTGAATTTGTAAGAGTATTGTTAGAAGAGTCTTGATCTGTCTTAACAACATCGCCTTCCATCAATCCTTTTTCTACTAAGACATTATTTAAATGATTGATAGGTTCTTCCAATGACTTAACCAAACTGGCGTAATCTATCCCAGCTAAATTTCGAGCTTGTTGAACAATAGGCGGAACGAATATCCAAATCATACTCGAAAAAATGAATAGAAAAGTAAGAAGAGTCAAAGCTGCACCTCCAACATTTCCCAACCGTAAATAATTTTTGAAAAAATTCATGATAGGTTGCCCGACCATAGATAATACCCATGCGACCAATACGTAGGCAACAATATCGCTGAAATAATAAAAGACAGCTCCGATAAAAAGTATTGAAACCGCTAACGCTAGATACCGACTCCAGTTTTTCATAGTGATTTTTTAAAGAATCTTTTATAGAATTTTTTGTAGCACCGTCCACACATTATCTGCTAAAATTTCGTGTCCCTTAGAAGTAGGATGAATTCTGTCTCGTTGATTGAGTTCTGGAATTCCAGCTACGCCATCTAATAAAAAAGGAACAAGTGCAGCATTATATGACTTTGCTAATTTAGGAAAAATAGCTGCAAATTTTTTATTAAAATCATCGCCCATATTAGGAGGTGCGTACATACCCGCTACAATTAATTTTGCATCAGGGAATTTTGCTTTTACTTTATCAAAAATAGAAGTTAGATTTTTAGCTGTTTCTTCTGTTGGAATTCCTCTTAGTCCATCGTTAGCACCTAATTCCAAAATGAAAACATCAATTTTATTATTTTCCAAAATCCAATCCACTCTATCATTTCCGCCTGAAGAAGTTTCGCCACTTACTCCAGCGCTGACTGCTTTGTAATCCATATTTAAGGAATCTAGTTTTTGTTGAATCACTCCAACATAACTATTCGAGGGGTCTTCCAATCCATAACCAGCAGTTAAGCTATCTCCAAAGAAAAGAATTTGTTTTTTCTTTTTAGCGGTATTTTGCTGAGGAGTATTTTCTACAGTAGATGTAGGGCTATTGTTAGAATTTGTTTGAGTTGTAGTATCGCCACAACTAAATATTCCAAAAATAAAAAAGGCTAAAAGTATTTTTCTAAATAAGTGAGTCATGATTTATTTTATTTTGGAGACAAATATAATACTCTATTTATTTTTTCCTATCAGTAGCATAAGTTACTAAGTCTTCGAGTGACTCGCGAGTAGGACTAGGAGGGAAAGTATGTAGAATTTCAAAAGCAACAGAGCGATATTCTAACATTGCTTTTTCGGCATATTCAAGACCTCCACTAGCTCGTACAAATTCAATAACCTCTTTTACCTTATCAGGTTTTTCGCTATGCTTTTTGACAATGTTAATGATTCGTTTTTTATCAGAACGAGAAGCTTGGTTGAGTGCAAATATTAAAGGAAGTGTCATCTTTTTTTCTTTGATGTCAATACCTAAAGGTTTGCCGACATCATCAGTTCCGAAATCAAAAAGGTCGTCTTTGATCTGAAAAGCGATACCTATTTTTTCTCCAAACAATTTCATTTTTTCAATGTCTTCTTCATTGCTTGAAGTAGAGGCTGCACCTGCTGCACAAGCTGCTGCAATAAGCGAAGCGGTTTTTTGTCGAATGATTTCAAAATAAATATCTTCTTTGATATCGAGCTTTCGAGCTTTTTCGAGTTGTAATAATTCGCCTTCGATTAATTCTTTTACAGCAGTAGAAATAATTTCTAATAATTGAAATTGTTGATTTTGAAGTGCGATTAATAGACTTTGCGAAATCCAATAATCTCCGACAGCAACTGCTATTTTATTTTTCCATAATGCATTGATGGAAGCGGCACCTCTTCTTTCATCTGCATCATCGACCACATCATCATGAATCAAAGTAGCAGTATGTAACATCTCAACAAAAGTTGCTGCATAGTGTGTAGCTTGATTTATTTCACCACAAATCTTGGCACAAAGTAGCACAAACATCGGGCGCATCTGTTTTCCTTTTCTTTGGAAAATATAAGCGTTGATTTTTTCTAAAAGAGGGACGTGACTATGTAATGCATTTTTGAACTGTTGTTCAAATACTTTAAATTCTTTTTCTATTGGTTGTTTGATGGTGTCTAATGACTTGACCATTATTATTTTTTTCGTTCAATTACATAATCAACTAAATCTTCGAGAGAGGTTCTTGCTTCAGATGCAGGTAAAGAATGTAAAATTTTCATTGCATCAGCACGAAGTTGATTCATCACTTTTTGGGCATAATCTAATCCGCCTTTATTTTTTACAAACGTAATAATTTCTTTTACTTTTTCTTCTCGTTTGATAAGATTGATGATATTTCTTTTTTCTTCAGGAGTAGAATTTTCTAAAGCATAAACTAGAGGTAGACTCATTTCTTTTGCTTTTAAATCAATTCCAAGCGGTTTGCCTTTTGGATTGATGCCATAGTCAAAAAGCTCATCTCTGATTTGAAAAGCAGTTCCAATTTTTTCACCAAAGGATTTCATTTTTTCAATAATAAGAACATCGTCAGATGTAGAAGCTGCGCCTACCGCACAAGCTGCGGAAATCAATGAAGCAGTTTTAAGTCTGACTATTTCAAAATAATCTTTTTCTGAGAAATTAAATTTTCTTGATTTTTCAATACTATAAAGTGCACCTTCACTCATTTCTTTTACTGCAATAGAAACAATTTCTAATAATTGAAAACGCTTGTTTTGCAACGCAATCAAAAAACCTTTTTGTAATAAATAGTCGCCAACGATAATTGCGATTTTATTTTTCCAAGATGGTTTTAAAGAAAAAAAACTTCTTGACTCGGTAGAGTCATTAACTACATCGTCATGTACTAATGTCGCGGTATGTAAAAGTTCTACTAAAGATGCAGCATGAAAAGAAGCATCATTAGCTTCGCCAAATAGTTTAGCACTTAAAAACACGAACATTGGGCGGACTTGCTTCCCTTTGCGCTGTACAATATAATAGGTGATTTTATCAAGAAGGGGAACATGGCTTCGCATATCTTCTCGAAACCTTTGTTCAAAAATTTTCAACTCTAAGTCTATAGGTCTTTTTATCGTTTTTAACGATTGGACCATATTGTAGATTTTTTATTATAGGAAGGTGTTAGACGTTTGTTGTTTATCACCTTTTTTAATTAATATTTTTTTACAAGGTGCAAGATACAAGCAATTCCTTGTATTCATAAAACATCAAAAAAAAAGAAAAGTTGAGGTAGATTTAAAAGAACTCCAAAATAAAAATCCCAACATCAAATTAATGATGTTGGGAATGGGAACACTCATAGTTTTTTGGGGTTATGAGTGAGTGTAAATAAAAAATAGGGTATTGCTTTATAATAAGCTAAAAAGGGTTGGGATAAATAATTTGAAATTAATTTTTTTACAAATCTTATGATTTATTAAATCACAAGATTTGATAAAGAATGCTAATGATTATTAGGAGATGCGTATATTAGTGTGTTATACTTACCCTTTGGTAGAATGTTAGTTGAAAAAATATATCCTTTAAATTGCACTTTAAAATAAGTGCTGTAAACTTTTTCTTTTTCAGGTGCATTTTTCCATATATCAAATAATTTAGTACTCCATTGAAGTGCATCTTGATTGTTGGAATGTACCTGAGCATTTAAAAATTGAATTTCATGATGAAAAACTTTAGATAAAAAAGTGATAGCCCTTATTTCATTTTTTATCAAAGAGTGATTCATTAATTTTTCAAGTTTCTGAAACTTTTCTTTGGAATAAATACCGTCAGAAAAAGAATCATAAATTAATCGAGCTTTGATATGGAGTACTCTATAAGTATTTTCTATTTTTAGTTGTAATGTAATTTTTTCATAATCGGTACATAGATTTTTCATAGTAGAGGGATTAATCTCTTGGTTTTTTTGAAGAGGAAATAGTTCTATTTCCCAATCTAATATTTTTTGTTGTAAGCCTAATGTTTCAAAATTAAAAGTAATTTTTTTTGCTTTTTTTAACATCTCATAAGCTTGTTTATAAAGCTTTTTATTATAAAGTATTTCTACTGAATTGAGCATAAGATTGATTTCCGAACTCTTAGTTCGATTACCATAAAGCATATAAAGTGATTTTAATATTTGGTCATAGAGCAAATATTTAGTCCGAGAAATTTGTTTTGAAAAGGCGTGGATTTTAAGCTTCTTTAGAATTTTTTTTTCATCATATACTTTTTGTGCATCAATAGCATCAAAAAGTATGGTGTAATTGTTTATTGATTTTTGACTACTCCTTACAAACATTTTAAAGTTACGCTTTTCAGCTTTAGTTAAACTTTTAATTATAGTGTGTAAGGCGTCAGAATCTTTCATTTGGATTTTAGTATAAACGGGTTATGAGCTTATTTTAAATTCAACAACAATCTATTTCCTAATTAAAAGTAAATATAGCGTTTAAGCATGCAATAAAAAAAATATATATTAGAATTATATGATTCCTAAGAAGATGTATTTGAATATCGAATTAAATTTATAAATAAAGATTTATTAAGTTTTTTTTGTATTAAGTGATTGGTAGTCAGCACTTTAAGTGTTTATTTTTCTTTTTGGTTATCTGTTTTATAATAAAAATAAAAACATTTTAAAGAGTATTTTATAAGGTTTCTAAGAGTATGTTTATATTTATAAAAAATATACAATTAGATGGACTCTAAGCAAACGACTAAGAAAAAACACACCTTTAAAGATCCGCTTTTTGAATTAATCAAAAGTATGTCGGCCCCTGAAAAAAGATATTTTAATCTTAACGCTAAAGCGATTAAGGGCAAAGAAGGAAAAGTATTAGAATATTTTATCCTATTTCAGATTATTAATCAAATGGAAGAATATGATGAAGAAAAAACAAAAAAGAAACTACTTAAAAAAATAGGTAAAGATAAGTTTCCCAATTTTTCAGGAAAGAAAAAAGAGTTGTATGAAGTATTAATGAGGCAACTAAAAAACTTTCATTATAAAAAGATGAAAAAATCAACAGCCTACATTAAAGAGCTGATTAATGATGCTGTCTTTTTATTTAGACGTGGACTTTATGGTCAAGCTAATAAGTATTTAAAAGATGCTAAAAAGATGGCAGAGGAATGTGGAGATACTTTAAGTATGATAGAGATTAATCGGATGAGGAGAGAATTTTTAAGAGCAAATAGAGATATTAAATCTGAACAAGAAATTGAAAATTTTCATCAAATAGAAAAAAGATTAATTGAAAGTTTACAAATAGAAACTGAGCTGATTAGAGATAGTGATATTTTGAGTATTAGAATACATTTTAAAAATGAAATAACAACTCAAGAAAGTATAAAAAAAATAAAAGATGAATTTTCATATTTAAAAATAAAAGAGAATAAGGATTTAACTATTTTAGGAAAAAGATTTTTACTGAATAGTCTCGCTAAATATTATGATTTAATCGGAGAAGATGAAAAACTTCCACAGAATATAGAAGCAGTTTTTAAATGGTGGAAAAGCAATACATTATGGAGAAATCAACTTCCTCATTATTATATAACCTGTCTCACAGGTATATTAACTAGCTATAAAAGAAATAATCAATATCATAAATTTCCTGAAATTCTAAAAATATTGGAAGACTTAGAAACAAATACTCATCATGAAGCTACTGTGAAATTTCAAAAATTGATGTTTTGTTGGCAGCTTTATTATATGAATGTAGGTTTTATAGATGAAGCTTGTGAGCTTTCAAAACCAATAGCAAAGGGTTTAAAAGAATATCAACTAAGTGTTAGGAGTCAAATATTATTAATTTATAATACAATTATTGCATTCTTCTTTAATGATAAATATAAGGAATGTATTGAGTGGGTTGATTTTTTTCAACCTAATATGATTGAACAGGGAAAGTTAATAATTCAATCTGCTCAAGTATTTAAACTAATTTCTTTTTATGAAATGGGTGGCAATATGAAAGAAAATTATTCCTTGATTTATAAATATTTTATTAAATCGTTAAAAATGAGAGAGGATGATTTCCATATAGTTCTTATCAAGTTAATTAAAAATTTCTATGAAGGAGATTCAAGAAAAAAGCACGAGATTATATTAGAAGTAAAAAAACATATTAAAGGTATTCGTCAAAATATTCATATTACATGGAATGACGGATTAGAGGAAATAGAATATTGGATGGAAAGTAAATTGGAAAATAAAAAAATGATAGAGTTAGTAATAAGAGATAGTAGAAAAAGAGCTAACGCAGCTTCTTAAAATTTAAGAAGATGGTTAGCTCTTTGTTTCATGGTTAGATGTTGTTTATCAATTTGTTCGAATCAGAATTTTTGTTTGAGCATCATTGAGTCGAAAGTTGATCACTTTACCGTCATTCAAATCATAAGATTTCATCTGAACCCCAAGGTCAAGATCGTCAGCTCCAATCATCAATGCTTTAGTGGTTGGATGATGAAATGAAATATCCCAACTTGCATTTCCTATGATAGAAAAATCGTCGGCACCATTATTTAATGGAGCAGATGCAGCAACTGCAACTACATCATTTACAATGGAAGTTAAGTAAATACCATTACCTCTTAATGGGAATGCTGTGGAGAAACCACTACTATCGATTAGATAGAGTGTTCTCATGTCAGTAGAAAGGGAGATTGAATTAGCCATTTTAATTGCATGTGTTTGTTAAAAAAAAAAATATTGGTTTGTAAAAGCATTACTACAATCCTTTTGATTGGAAAATAGTTCCTTATATACGTATGGAATTAAAATTTTATTACGTGCATTTTTTATATAAAAATCGAATGCTCCAAAATTCAACACATTATAAAAAATCATAATCAGCTGATAATGAATCTCTTATCAGAAAAGTCAAATCCAATTTTCAAAAGAGAAAATAAATTTGGGTTTTTTTGAAAAAAATTAATAATCCTAGTTTTTATAATTAATTTTGGTGTTTTAGATGTGAACAGACAAAATGAATGAATCGTGCTCGGACTTTTTAGAACCAATCAACTCGCTACCAATTTATTTTTAATTATATACGTAAGCATATTACGTGTCTCTGGGCTAATCGCCGCACCATCTTGGGAACCTAATTCTGCTGGAGTGTTGAGTAGCTTAGTTTATGATTATGTGGGAACGCAAGGGTGGTTACCCGATTTGTTAGCAATGGCATTAGTTCTTATACAAGCATTTCTATTAAATATATTATCTGCGAGATTTAGGATATCGAAAGAGGTGACGATGTTTTCAGGTGTGTTTTATATTCTATTGATGAGTACGATTCCAGGTTTTTTACATCTATCTCCGATGTTGATGGGGAATACTTTTTTGATTATCGCATTGACCAATATGTTTAAAACGGTGAAGGCACCATCGAGTGCGGATTCTATTTTTAATGTTGGATTTTGGATAAGTATGGCGGGGTTGTTTTATTTTTCAAATTTCTTGTTTTTACTATTTGCGGTTTTTGGATTGAGTACACTTCGTAATTTTAAAATCAATGAATTTTTCATGGTGATAGTCGGAGGATTAGTTTCTATATTTTTAGGAGGAACAATTGCGTTTTTTAATGATGCGTTATTGGATTTTTATCAGGTTACTTTCTTTGAAGAGTTTGGGTTTTTGGATTTTATATGGGAAGCGCATTGGAGTAATTACGTCGTGTTAAGTATTTTTGGATTGTTGGTTTTAATTGGATTTTTTAGTCTCAATATTTATTTCCAAAAACAAAATATCCGCTCTCAGAAAATGATACAAGTGTTGTACTATTTTATCATTTTTTCGATACTTACCATTTTTATTCAAAAAGGAGTAGGACTCGAACAACTCTTATTATTGCCGATTCCATTATCGTTAATGTTGCCGCTTAATTTTTTAAATTTCAGAAAAAAAGATTTAGGAACAGGAATACATGCGGTATGGTTAATTGGAATTTTGTTTTTGCAATATTATTTGTTGTTTATGTAATTATGAACAAGAACTTATTTATAGTAATATGAAAAATCCCGAATTTTCAATTTAGAAAATTCGGGATTTTTTTGTTTAAAATAAATATTGTGGAGTGGATGGTTTTGCTTTGCTCGGTTCTATTGTTATATGGTTTTCAAAATAACAAGCTCTTATATTTAAAAATCAAACGCTTGCCAAACGACCTCATCAGGTACGGGTGCTTCTAGGTTAACCACTTCGTTAGTTACGGGATGTCGGAAAGTTAATTTCCAAGCATGGAGATGAATCGAACGGTCTTTATTACTTCTTTTAAAACCATATCTGTCATCACCTTTTATAGGACAATTAATAGTTGCTAATTGCGCTCTGATTTGATGATGCCTTCCTGTATGCAAATTAATTTCGAGTAAATGATAATTGTCGATAGAGGCAATCACTTTATAATGTAACTCTGCTTTTTTACTATTTTTCTTTTCTTCATCATGAGCAAAAGAGCGATTCTTTTTTTGACTTTTTAATAGATAATGAATCAGCGTTCCTTCTTTTTCAGGAGGATGATTTTTGACAACAGCTAGGTATGTTTTCTTAATTTTTCTTTCTTGAAATTGTTGATTAAGTGAAGCTAAAGATTTTTTATTTTTTCCTAACAATACAATTCCGCTCGCAGGGCGATCGATTCGATGTATTAAATGTAGTTGAGACTTGGCATATATTTCAGCGATATCAACTAGAGATTTGTCACCAGATTTATCTGCTTGAACAGTAAGTCCTGATGGTTTATTGAAGGCGATGAGTTGATTGTTTTTATAAATAATATTTTCGCTGATTTGCATATTGAGGTTTTAATGAATGTTTTGGTAAATGATTGTTTTCTTTAGGATAGAGAATAGAGATTATTTTTTTGAGGGAAAGGAGAATCCTTGCAGAAAAAAATAATTTACTTTTTGTTTAGTCTCTAATTTCTGTTCCCTATTCTCGCATCTAAATATTTAAAGTCCTAATAAATCTTGAACGATTAATCCATTTTTCATTCGAGGTTCGAACCAAGTCGATTTAGGAGGCATTACTCCACCTTCATCGGCGGTAGTGAGTAAGTCTGACATTTGAGCAGGGTAGAGGCAAAAGGCAACTCTTGTTTCAGATTTTTGAGCTTTAGTTCTTATGGCATCTATGCCTTCCACTCCTGAAACATATTTGATACGAGTATCAGTTTTGACATTTTTTATTCCTAAAATATTTTTTAAAACATGCTCATCCAAAAGACTTGCATCTAAAACTATTTTCTGTTTTTTATATTTATCTAAGATTGCTTTTTTCCATTTTAATGAAAACCATTCTTTATTTAAGAACATGATGATTTCATGTTTGCTTTTAGGTTTTCGAGGTTTATCCAAAAAATCAATCTCGAAGAGATTAGAAAGTTTTACGATAAATTGAGTTAAAGAAACTTCACCTAATGCATCAACGATTCTATTGTAATCATAAATTTCCAATTGGTCAACTGGAAAAAATGCAGACATTAAATTTCCATAAGGATTTACTTTTTTCTTCTTCTTTAAGCGAGAATATAAAAGTGCAGAAGAAGAGCAACGATGATGCCCGTCAGCGATATAAGTTTCGGGAATTCTCTTTTGAAAAATCTGTTGAATTTTTTCGATAGTATTTCCATCGCTTATTTCCCACAGAATATGTTTTTGATTTTCACTTTCAAAATGAATCGTATAAAAGGGTTTATTCTCCTTGATGAATTGTTCAAGTAGTAGATTTAGTTTTTTGATTTTAGGATGAATGAGTAGAACGGGTTTGGTTGTCGCTTTTCGATTCATCATCAAATACATTTGACGTTGTTCTGTAGCGGCAAGCGTATTTTCATGTTTTTTGATATTGCCATTGATGTACTCATTGATATCAGCGCAAGCAACTATTCCAGTATGAGTTCTTTGAGTGGTTTGGATTCTGTAAATATAAATCGACTCTTGCGAAGTCTTATTAAAAAAACCGCTTTCTCTATAAGAAACATACTCTTCTTTTACTGTTCCAAAAAATGAATCATTGGAGGCGATATAATCCGTATTAGGATACACCGCTTGAAATGGTCTGATAATCATGAATGATAGTCTGTTCTTTGTTGATTCTATAAATAGAAATCAACGTTGGTTATAAATGGTTAAGATTATTTGGTGCGTAAATTTAAAGATTAAAGCTCATATTTTTTTAGATAAAAAAAATCCCAAATTTTCAATTCGAAAATTCGGGATTTTGTATTCTAGTATTAGAATTTATTTTATCAAATTGATAAATGATTTCATAAACCAATTAGAATCGGCTTTTATTAATTTATCTAAAATGGAATCCGCTTTATTAGAAAACAATTTGATGTCTTTGACAACTTTACAAAATTCATCTGATTCTTCACAATGACCTTGAACTGCTGAGATTTCATCTAGCATTTTTATTACAGGTTCGAGTTCTCGTTTTTTTCTTTGGATAACAATCTTCTTAACAACTTCCCACATATCTTTTTCTGCTACAAAGAATTCTTTACGCTCGCCCGGTTTTAGTTTTTTATAAACTAACCCCCAATCAATCAATGAACGAATATTCATATTCGTATTACCCATCGAAATGTTCAATTGTTCTTTGATTTCCATTGCTGAAAGTGCCTCAGGACAAATCAATAATAAGGCATGGATTTGAGCCATTGTTCTGTTGATTCCCCAATTAGAACCAAGCGTTCCCCATGATTGAATGAATTTTTGCTTTCCTTCGTCTAATTCCATTATAATATAGTTGTATTAGATTATTTTACTTTCAAAAGTTTCTGAAAGTTACAGCTTCCAATAGAGAAATCAAATTTTAGGTGAGATTGTTTAGAATATGGTAGTTTATTTTTTTGAAAAAGGGAAGAGGGAAAAAGGGAAAAAGGGAAAACGGATTTGAGAAGTTGGAAGTTTGACGAGCGACTTTGGATGTCGATATTCAGATAAATCGTAAAAAAAGATAAATCGTAAAACTTCTAAAATCTCAAATCCGTCTTCCCTTGTTCCCTTTTTCAAATCTAACCACCAACCATCGCCCTCATTATCTCCGCACAAATAATCGCACCATACGTTCCAATCGCATATCCCAAAACTGCTAACAATGCTCCTACGGGAGCTAACGAAGGACTAAATGCAGATGCCACTACAGGTGCAGAAGCAGCTCCACCGACATTGGCTTGGCTACCTACTGCGACAAAGAAAAAAGGAGCTTTGATTAATTTGGCAACTAATAACAATAGAATTACGTGGCACAACATCCAGATGATTCCTATTCCAAACAAACCTAGATTTGCCCAAACTTTTCCTAAGTTCATGTGCATTCCGATAGTTGCTACCAAGATATAAATGAAAATAGAACCCCAACGAGAAGCTCCAATTCCTTCGAGCTTTCGAGCAGGTGTAAGTGATAATAATAATCCAATAGTTGTAGAGAATACAATCAACCAAAAGAAGCCTGACATCACAGAACTAAAACCATTTTCTACTAAACTTCCTGCTGACATAATTTCTTTTCCATCAGCATCTGTTCCTATGACTATTTGAGAAGCTTTATTCATATCGCTAAAAAATGGAGCAATCAAATCTGCTCCCCAATGCGAAAGTCCTACCGCACCAAACGCAACAGCCAACATGATAAACAAAGTTGTCGTTGTTGGCATTTGAGAAATACTTGCACGGTACTCGGCAACTCTATTTTTCAAATCTTCAATAGCTGAAGTATCTGCTTTTAACCATGCATCGACTCGCTCTGTGATATTCGCTCCGTATAAAAGAAAACCCATCCAGATATTCGCAACCACAATATCGACGACCAACATGATGGCAAAAACTTCATTGGGTACATCGTAAATAATTTTCATGGCATTTTGATTCGCACCTCCACCAATCCAACTTCCTGCTACGGTTGATAACCCATTTGCAATTTCTGCAGAGTTTTCTCCAAGTACACTTGGGAAAAAATTAATTGCTGCAAAAAGTGCAATCGGTCCACCTATTACAATTCCCATTGTCGCTGTCAAAAACATAATGATTGCTTTCCATCCTAAATTCATGATTGCTTTGAAGTCAATACTTACACATAGCAATACTAAACTGGCAGGCAATAAATATCGAGAAGCAACAAAATATAATTGAGAGTGACGAGTATATGATTTGATGGTTTTATCAGTAACTCCATTTTTTTCTAAAAGGAGTTTGATGTCATCGTAAGAACCACTTTTGAATACTGCATCTACACTTTCAAAATTTAATTTAGACAATTTCTCAGGTAACACTAAACTTAAATTTTTTACATACTCCAATAATGAATTGTCAAACCAGTCAGAGGCAATCAATCCCAATGGATAATATAAAATAGCAGGAATAAAATAACAGAGTAATAAACCGGGTACAACTGTGTAGAATTTTTTCCATCCATCTAAACTTTCAGTATAAAAAACGGTAGCTAAAACGGCGAGTAATATTCCAAGAACAATTGCGTCATTGGTAAAAAATGGTTCCATGATTTTCGTTTTGTCTTTATCGACTGAAGTCGATTTTGATTTTTAAAATAACTTCAAAATAACAAATCCTCTAACGAAAGTCAGAGGATTTATTATTTTGAATCACTAAGTTAAAAATTTTTATTTCACTTTTACTAATCGTTTGGTCTTTTGACCATAATCAGTTTGTATTCTATAGTAATAACTTCCTGCGGCTAAGTCATGACCTTCCATCAAGATTTGATGTTTACCTGCGGTAAATTTTTGATTGGTCAAAACTTTCAACTCGCTTCCTATGACATCGAATAAACTAATTTTCACCCAACCAGATTTTACCGTAAACTCAATTGTAGTCGTTTGGTCAAATGGATTTGGATAAGCATTGAATTCTAATTCTCCTTCTTTTAAAATATCTTTTGCATCAACAGAGTCGCAATTATTTAAAATAGGAAGATGTTGGAAGTCTTCGTATAACAAGTCTTTTACGGTTTGCTCTTCTACTCCAAACCAATCCATCAAAACAGAACCATAAACAGATCTAAAATCAAATTGCATCGGAACGCCTTCTTGAACATCTACGTCTGGCGAAATAGTTGGATTGTCTCCAATCACCACAGAGTTAACACACGTACCAAAAAGCATCATTGGTGCAGCAGTTCCATGATCAGTTCCTAAACTATCATTGGAACGGATACGTCTTCCAAATTCTGAGAAAGTCATTCCGATAACTCGTTCCTCTAATCCCAACTCTTTTAAATCATCTTGGAAGGCACAAATGGCTTGCGACATTTCAGCAAGCAATTCTGCATGTTCCCCTTGAGTAGTATCGTTTCCAGTTACTTGACTAGCATGAGTATCGAAACCTCCGATGCTAACTACATATACTTTTGTTTGCAATCCACCTGCGATTAATCTTGAAACTACTTTTAGTTTTTGAGCAAGGTTATTATTGTTATCATATTTAGTAGATAGATTAGTTCCGTTGTCATTAGCAGCTTGGATAACATCATTATAAGCATTGGTCTGAACAATGCTATCTACTAAAAATTGAATACTATCACCATAGCAAGAATCAGGTGGAATTGTACCATTAATAGGTGCAGCTAATGCTGATAAATTTTCAGGGTCAATTAATGCCATACTGAAATTTCCACCAGAACCTTCGCAAGTATTTGAAACTTGAGAACCAATTGTAATGGCAAATGGATCTGGATTGTCAGCATTAGGATAACCTGTAGGATAATCTGGATTTGCTATATTAAAATATCTGCCTAACCAACCTGTCGTCCAATTTTCGTCAGCAGGTGATCCAGTTGTCCAAATATCAGTAGATCTAAAATGAGATCTATTTTGATTTGGATAAGCAACTCCTTGGATGATATTTAATTTCCCATCATCAAATACATTTTTCAAATCACCCATCACAGGATGAAATCCTAAAGTATCTGTTAAATCCAAAATTGAATTTTCAGGAACTAAAACATTTTCTCTTGCTTGAACAAGATTGGAATATTGATCTTTTGGAAGTATCATATTCAGTCCGTCATTTCCTCCGTCCATTTGTATCAATACTAAAACTCTATCGGTGTCAGTATTAAGCGCATTGAACATTGGATTATTTAATGCAGATACATTCATTCCTCCTAATAATACAGGAACAGTAGCTGCGGAACTTCTTTTTATAAATTGTCTTCTTTTCATAAGAAGTAGATTTTTTTAGAATTAATTCTGAATGATAAATTTTGAATTTTGAATGTTTCGAATACCTTATTTTTTAGGTTCTAAAATTCTCTAAACAAAAATATATTAGAATAATTTTTTTTGATTTTTTAAAATAAATTTAAACTCACAAATAGGATTTGATTTTCAACCTGCCAAATGAATTTGGCGGTTACTTTAAATCAAATAGAACTCAGGCATCTTAGTCATTGTATCGACGAGTGCTTTGAGTTTGTTTTCAACCGCTGGTTCCAATGATACATTTCCTGAAATGTAATCACCGTACTCTACTTCCCATTCAAAATCTGGAAGACCTGGAATAAGAATATCTTTGAGTGAAATTAATTGTTCTTGTGAAATCGGTCGTGCAAAAATTATACTTGCCAACTCATTAATCAAATCATTAGGATCGAGAGGATTGTCCAATGAAGCAATCAAGTCAAGAACATTTATTTTAATGTCAAAACCTCCTGTGCTTCCTACTACAAATCCATCGACGAATTCTTCGGAGTATCGCATTCTTATAGGAAGCGAAACAGCGTTAATCCATATTTTATAAAATTGTGGAGCTTGATAAAATGCTTTCCATCCTGCGACATTTGGATGATCATGATAAATCATTTCCAAATTATTCATCGCAGTAAAAATATTAATGAAGATTCGATAATCAGTAAGAAGTGTGCCTGTTACTTTCACTTCCATGGAGTTCATTATTTTAAATAAAAAGTCAATCGGATGATTGACCATACAACCTCTTATAGCTATATCATAAAAATGTTCGCTTGATAATAATGCGATTAAAGAAGATTTAATATCATAATTATCTGCAATCAACATTTGCGACATTGGCTCAATGATATTTGCTTCTACATCACTATTCAAATCTTCATGAACAAACCAACGATATAATTTTCTACAAATAAATCGAGCAACTTCATCTTGTTGGAAAATAATATCAATGAC
>JALZVK010000360.1 GCA_023301005.1 Saprospiraceae bacterium
AGTTTATTGATTCGCATTATGCTTGGTTTGTTTTTTGGCGCTGCCATTGGCTTACTTATGGGTGAGTCTGCCCATGTCCTGAAACCTTTGGGAGATATTTTTTTTGCTTTGACTGGTTTAATAGCAGTTTTTGCTTTTTCTACTTTTGGAGGTGCTTCTTTTACTATAGGTTCTTTTACTACTTCATCAGCATGTATTTCTTCTACTTTAATTTTAACTTTCTCTGGATCTTTAGTTGTTTTCTTTAATGGAACTTTAGGTGCTAACTTTACTTCTTCCTTTTTATTTTTCTTTAATGTAGAACTTATATTAAATTTTTTCTTAGCCATGATTTATCATTTTAAAATTGAAAAAATGAATTTTTTAATTCGCCCTTCTTTAATCCTCTTTGATTTTTTCCAGGATTTCATTTGCTAAAGTGACGACTTCTTTTTTAGCTTTTGAATCTTTGTATTCATAAGCTCCCATTCCCATTACGACAACTTCTTCATAAGCAATTCGATGACGAAGCGATGATTTTAAAGTATCAATTTCTAATTCGCCTAAAGCTTCTTTTATACTTTGATTTAAACTCACTCTAGGATTGTATTCATTAAGAATGAAAAAAGCTTTCACATCTTCCTTTAATGCTTTTGCTTGATCGTATTTTTCAATGAATTTTTCAGTTGCCCAAATATCCAATCCACTTGGTCGAATTGGGATCAAAACAATATCACCTAATATTATGATCGTACTCACTAATTTGGATAGAGAAGGTGTACCATCTATAATAATGAGGTCATAATCTTTTTGAAGTTGTTTAATGTTCTTTCGGAGAGCAGCACTATCTGCAATTCCCATGACCATAATCTGAGGTAACTCTTCATCTCGAATACCTGACCAATGTACTGAACTTGCATTGGTATCTGTATCGACTATTGCTACCTTATAACCCATATGAGCAAAACAGACTGCAAGGTTTTGTGAAATCGTGGACTTCCCCACTCCACCTTTCAAACTTGTAATAGATATTATCATAGTGTTTCTTTTTTTTTATTTATACGGAAAAACTTAAATAATGATTTACGGAAACACGAATATACGACTTTACAGAAAACCTGCAATAAGATTTTACAGAAAATCGCAAAATCGTTTAAACTTAAACACGATTAAACGACTTTACTGTAATACTTTTTCACAGAAGCAAGTATTTACTTAAAACTGTTTTTCCGTATTTACGTCTATAAGGAAATCCGTAAATACTTTTCTACGCTTTTCTGTGTAATCGTATTTCTTTAAATACGCATTTAAAGAAATACTGCAAATGTTTTTGCGACTATCCAAAAGGAATCTTCCTAAAATCTAAAATCACTAAAGAAGAAAAAGAAGGAGGAGTAAAGAGATGCCTCAAAAACGTAGAATTACATCAAATCAAATCTACATATCTTTATTTTTCAAGTGTTTTTGTAGTAAAAAAGGCTATTTACGGAAATGCGTATTTCCGTAAATACGGAAAATAAAAATTAAAACGATATTAGCCTTTGAACTTCAAATACATCCACTTGTAGTGCTTTTTTAAAAACATAAATTAGGTAGCTTGAAAAGCTACTCATTTTGATTTTAAAAACAAATGTTTAATTCTTCAAAACAAAAAAGTGCACTTTAATTATTTTGAAGCAAATCAGGGACTCGATTTTAAATGAGAATTAAAAAAAGAAAATAGTTTTTGAAAAAAACACCTGATCAATATTTAGGTGTTTTTATATCATTTCACCTAATTATCTCCTTTTATACTTTAATATTTAAAGGAGCTGTGAGCCTTGCTATCATTAGCTTTTTTGAAATTAAAACGTAGAGATTCATCAATAAAGCGTAGAGATTCATCAATAAAACGTAGAATCGCATTATTGTAAAGCGTAGAAATACATCACATAAAAAGTAGAGGAACATCAAATAAGCGTAGTACTACATTTAAAACAGTAGAAATACATCAAAACCGTAGTGTTACATCTTTAGAGAAGCGATATAGCGTAGAAATACATCGAATAACGTAGTATAGCATCATTTATAAACCACTAAGCCTTTATGAATAAGAATTCATTTACTTAAAAGCGTAGAAATACATTGCAAACAGTAGCATTACATCATTTAAAAGCGTAGGAACACATCGTAAAACGTAAATTATTAACTCCAATAATAATTGCTATAAAGCGTAGGAATACATCACAAACAGTAGGTTTCCATCTATATTATTAAGTTTTCTGAAAAAAGCGTAATTATTTTTTGTTTAAGTTACGCTTTTAGATCTACTTTGCAATATCATTTAATAATGTCCGACTCTTAGTCAAAATATATATTCATATGGCAATTGTAAAACATAATAAACTGATAGAAACGAGCTATAAGATGAATAGCCGTGAGCAGTTTTTTGTTCTATATCTTATCTCTAAAATTTCTCAAAATGATTCTGAGTTTAGAGAATATAGAATGCATTATTCTGAAATTGAACGCATACTTAACTTTGATGGAAAACGTAGAATTGCAAATAAGAATGAAGTATTTTCATTAATGGATCGATTGAATAGTGTTCCGATTGTTTATGAAAAAGGAAAAATTATAGGTAAGAGTGTTTGGTTGCAACACATGGAACATGATACAGAAACAGATGAATTTACATTTAGCATCGCTGAAAAATTAAGAGATTATTTGATACAACTCAAAGAACATTTCACTCAATATAATATCAGCAACATTGTATATCTAAACTCAAATGCAATTCGATTGTATGAGGTATTGAAGCGGTATCAGTTTATAGGAGAGTGTACATTGGAAGTTGAGAAGATTAAATTCTATTTGGGAATAGAAGGAAAGTATCCTAAGTTTTATGAATTTAAAAGATGGGTTTTAATTCCATGTCAAAAAGAAATAGAAAAATACTCTGACATCAAATTTGAATTTATGCCTGCTCGAAAGAAAGGGAAGAGTATTATTAGTTTAAAATTTTATATTTCTGAAAATACTCCACAGCATGTTCCCAAGAATGTTCGTTTCTTAAATGGAGAATGGGGAACTAATAGCAAAGGAAAAACAGCTAGTGCGCTTCAACAGAAAGTGAATAAACTGACTTATTCGCAATGGTCAGCATTTCAGTTTTTATCTCAATTAGGAGTAAATAAAACATTTGTACTAGAACAAGTACTTGTTGATACTAAAGTCAACTATGAACCATTAAAAGGATACGAGGATGTGTATATGAAAATCATGTGGAAGTTTTTAAATGAAAAAAGTAATGCGAATCAAAAAGCAGGCGCTTTTGTCGATTGGTGGAAAAAAGGAAA
>JALZVK010000361.1 GCA_023301005.1 Saprospiraceae bacterium
TTTTCACTTAGTAGCTGAAATATGAAGTTTTATGAAAATGATAATATTGTTCTCTGTCATTCTTGAATATGAAAAATACAAGCAGCCATAGCAACAACAAGCCTTATACAAACTTTCTCACCAACTACTCTTATAAATATAGGAATAGCAGGAAATACAAATACTAAAAAAATAAATATAGGTGATGTAGTACTTGTGAATGCATGCTCTCAACATGACATATACCTTCCTTTTCCAGGCAATCATAATGATTATCTTAAAGCTCCTATTTTTATAGAATCGATATCTACAGAAGGAAAGAAATTTGATTTTTGAGTAATTGAAAATGGAAAATGTATCACAGGTGATCAATTCATAGATAACCAATCGAAAGTAAAAATGTTATCGCAAATTCACAGGGCTGATTGTATAGAAATGGAGGCATTTGCGTTTCTCAGTGCTGCAAGAGAGTTTGATAAACTTGATGATTGCGTTGTTATTAAATGAATATCTGATTGAGCAGATTCTCATACTAAAACTGATCACGAGGATAATCTCGAACTCGCGATGAATAATTCTGTTACTATTCTAGACTTAGTTATCCAGTCTCATAAATAACATATGGAAACACTTATAAATTTTATAAACCAAATAGTGTTCCTATTTACAGAAAATCCTATCGCGCAAACTGCATGATTTATCTGATATTGAGTGTCAGTCTATGCTTTTGGATTTTGTAAGAATAATAATTTCATAAAAGCAATGGCCGTATTATCGTTTTTCTGGGCACTACACTTCTATATGATATGAGCTATATCAGCTTTCTTCGTGAATTTTGTCGATGTATTTAAAGCCTGATTTGCTCTAAAGTACTGAAAAAATAAAAAAGTAGCAATAGGTTTCCTATTCCTATACATCATCTGATGATATTTATTCTATGAAAATCTCATCTCACTTATTCCTATCCTCACGGCAATATTCTGACTCTATCTTACCTTCTTCGTAAGGGGGCTTTATCTCAATCTCTGATACCTCCTCATAGTCTGTTTCTGGTTTTTCTACAACGTATATCACGGCTCAATCTGATGAGTCGCATCCGATCTCACCCTTTTTTTCACCTGAATCTACTGAATAGTTACCATGTTTGTTTTGAAAACAAAAAGTGAGAAATAAAAAGGCTGCTATAAATAGCAGTCTTTTTATTTCTCGTTATGGAGGATCTTAGTTAAGGAGGTGAGAACTGAGATAATGAAATATTGATAATATATTTACATTTTCCCAATCTTTAGAAATTTGGAAGTTATTTTTTCAAAATCTTACACTTAAGGTGTAAATTATATATATCAGTAATTATTATTTCTGATACAATTTTATATATTTTTTCAACTTGAATATCCATATCAATCATATTGCTTGGAGAGGATCAAAATACATACTCATATAATTTATATACGACTCAATGAAGAATAGAATTTCTATATTTACAATATACTTTTTGATATTCTCTTTTTTCTTTAGAATCTAGGATTCCTTTTTCCTTTAATAATTTCAGAATCTCTCAAAAACTCATTTCGTTAGTTAGGACAACCTCTTCTTCTCTATTAATAAGATTTTTGAATTGCTCATCAAAGTTATCTTTACTAGGAATAAATCACTCATGGTTAGATGTTTCTCGGATAAGTCTTGTAGTAAATATTCGTTCATACAATGTATATCATACAGTTGCTGAAGATATGTATCTTTTATTAAGGTAATTTTGAATACATTCTGAAAACATTAACGTTTCAATTCTAGAATGAAATCTTATGCTATTTTTCTCATAGGCGTCCATAATGTCCTTCACTAAAAAAAATATTAAGAAATACTGATATATAACCATACTTTATTCTATTTCCTTTTCTAAATAGTTCAAACCTATTCGACAGCTATCACTTTTTGAATATTCTTACACATTTTACTATCAACAAATTAGATTCTTTTAACGACTTAATAATACAAATATTTGCAAAAATAGTACTTTTTTTGTTTATATAAGCGAAGAGTGGTAAAATTATTGAAACAATAATAATTGGTGTACATGATAGAGCTTATTTTTCATGACTTCGTGCGTCTGTTCCAGGAGAATCCTTTGGGGCAGAGTTTTTGATTTTTGTGAATGGGGATCATTCTGTATGGTTTTTTTCAAACTGATGATAGAAAAGCAAAAATAATTATTGCGACGTCTATGATCGCGTGGATATTGCACTTTTATTTCATGGGACTTACGACGGCATTTGTAGCTGGGTGCATATGATTTGTGAGAATGATACTCTCGTTTAAGTACCAAAAAAATAAATATGTATTTTCATGAATAGTTATAGTTCTTATCTTGTTTTGAATATATACTTACGAATGATTGCTTCAATTAATTCCGATATTTACATCGATACTGGGGACATTTGCATTTATATTTCTAGAAAAATTACAGTTAAGAATTGCGATGCTTGTTGGATCTTTTTGATGGCTGATTTATAATATTCAGGTCTGATCACTATGATGAATGACAAATGAGGTACTTACGCAGTTTATTCTATTAACTACTATTTTTAGAATGCTCTCGCAATGAGGACATGTACATCATTATCGTGAGGTAATTCATGATATTTTACATAAACATAAAGATGTTGATATGTGAAGGATGACGATATTAAAAGATACTCACAAGATTATCAAGAGAGAGTGATATATCAAAAAATTATATAAAAAATTTAAAAATAGAGAGTCTTTTAAGTTGGTAAAATAGTTTTTCTTTATACTATATGTTTTTAATAGAAAAATTATAAATATATGAAACAACTTCCAGGGTATTTCAGAGAAAATTTAAAAGCTATATATTCAGCTGAAGAACTAAAAATAATAGAAAAATGATTTAATGTAGAAAGAAGAAATAGTTCTTTTCGTATTAACCCTCTTATTAAACAATCAGAAGAAGTATTAAATAGACTGACAGAAGAATGAATAAAATATATAGCTATAGAAGGATTAGAGCATGCGTATATTCTTCAAAATGGCGAAGATAATGAAAAGCTTTGGAAACTCGATATCATAAAAAGAGGACATGTTTATTTGCATGGTATCTCTAGTCAATTATCTGCTAATCTATTGGATTTAAAACCATGAATGAGGGTTTTAGATCTAGCTGCAGCTCCAGGTTGAAAGACATCTCATATCGCAGCAAAGCTAAATAATAGCTGAGAGATAATTGCTCTTGATAATAATGCTATTCGTATGGATAAGCTTCAGTTTACACTTGAAAGACAACAAGTGAAAAATACAAAAACTATAAAAATTGATGCAAGAAATTATCATGAAACTCATGATTGAGAATTATTTGATGCTATAATATTAGATACGCCTTGCTCAGCAGAATGACGTATTAATTTAACAAACGAAAAAAGCTATAGTTTTCTATCAGAAGCGAATAATAAAAAACACTATAAACTCCAAAGAGATATCCTAAAAAGCAATATAAGTCTTTTAAAAGAAGGTTGAGAGCTTATATATTCTACTTGTACAATCTCCCCTCTTGAAAATGAAGCTGTAGTCCATTTCTTGCTATGTAACTTTCCTGAACTTGAAATATGTGAGCTAGACGCTACGGTCTTCTGAGGGCTTGCTATAAAAAGTGGGATTACTCATTTTTGAGAAACTGCTTATAAAAAAGAAGTATCTCAAAGTGTGAGGATACTTCCAAGTGAACAAACAGAATGATTTTTCATAGCAAAATTTCGTAAGAAATTATAGAAATTTTGTAACAAGCCATACAAGTATTCAGCTTGCAGCGAGCCATATATTTGTAATATTTGAGATAAATATATTCACAAAACCATCAAGGATTCTTCATTTATTCAGAAGAGAAAGTACTGATTTAAATTCTGGCCAACTCGTAAGTGTAGCAAGAACTAAGAAACCAATCACTCATTTTGGTGCTTTTGATGCGTCTGCTGTAAAACTTACAATCGGATCAAGTAAGAATCAACTTATAAGGAGTATTATAACTCACAGTGGAAGATACAGTTTTGAGGCAGCTACTCATGACTCTTCTGCTTCTTCATAATCAAACTTTTTTCTAAACAATATAACAGTAGTAATAATTGATGTTATAAGCCAAATTGGATACAGAGATTCTGGAAGCTTAAAGAAAACAAGTGCGAAAAATGCAGTTATGAAGAATGACAGTGCAAAGTATTTTTTATATTTAAAGTTTTGAAGTTTGAAAAATACTCATGAAACAAGGAGTGCCAGTATAAGTAATACTGGATTCATCACATTCGAGCCAAGTGGCGTACTTGCTGCAAATAATACATTTCATCCAATTAAACCAACTATCAGCACAAGAGCTTCTGGTCAGTTAGTTATAAATCATGTAATTGCTCAGAGTCATTTTACATTTTGTAAGGCTGAAAGAATAAGTTCAATGCTGAGCCCGACAAAAAACATAAGAATAATTATTCAAATAGCTCCGAGTATTGAGCTTCAAATAGCTCAACCTAAAAATAAAGCTGATAATAAGAAAAATACTATAGTTATAAGCCATATAATTATATCTAATTTTTGTACTGAGGATTTTAAAATTTCTTTCATTATTTTAATAATTATTGTTATGAATTAATTTTCTAGAAGAGTATATATAGAATAGAGAAAAAGCAATCTAAAAAAAGAAAATTTTAAAAAAATTTGCCTTTGAAATATTTTTCATTATATAAGGGTTTATCTAGCATGAATTTCGCGACATCTGTCCGGAGTTTGTGTTTTTCTTTTACGATTTTTTTATAAATATGCAACTCATATTTGATAACATATCTTGAATAGATTGGTACAATTTTACGGCACAAATTGTAGGGTTTATTGCTGTTTGAATTCTTCTCTATGGCCTGTCACAAAAAGATGACATCAAATCAATAAAAATAGTAACTGTGAGTTTACTATTTTGGGCTATAAACTATGCTCTACTTTGACTGATATCAGCACTACTTGTAACATTTATAGGTTTTATAAGGATGTACTTCTCTCTCAGGTACAAATGAAATATGTATGCTTTTTCTTTTTTACTTGCTCTTATCTTTTTATCATGATATTTTTCCTATGATGGGACTATCATATCAATGCTTCCTATTATTGCGAGTTTGTTTTGAATTGTAGCCTTTCAGTTATACTCGTGAGTAAAAATGCGCTTAATTCTTCTATTCTCTTGATTTCTATGGTTAGCTTATTGAATAATGGTTGAAAATATTACACTTATAATTAACGAAGTTCTCGTTGGATTAGTCATGATATCTACAATTATTAGAATGGAATTCTGAGAGGAAGACAAAATTTCTCTCAGGCAAAAAGTTAAAATTCTAATAAGTAAAAGGACTTGAAAAATGAGACCAAGAGTTGATTTTGAAAGATTTCTTATATTTCGTGATCGTAAGAGATATCTGAATGATGATTTCAATCATGTATATGAATGAGACGAAGCTCAGTTAAAAATAAATTAATAAAAAAATAGATAGAGATGTTTCTATTACTCTCTATCTATTTTTTTATTAATTTATCAGCAATACTGAAGGCTTCCATCTGCATTCTCAGCTCAGGCATTATTTAATACATAATCTTGTACTCTATTTATGTTCATAAGTTCGTATGAATATGGAATTCTAAATGCAGAAGGATTATTAGG
>JALZVK010000362.1 GCA_023301005.1 Saprospiraceae bacterium
ACTAAGCGACCTTTACTTTCTGACCTTCGGGAGTCAGGTGCGATTGAGCAAGATGCGGATATCGTTTCATTTATTTATCGACCTGAGTACTATGGTATTTTGGAAGATGAAGAAGGTAACTCTTTAAAAGGTACAGGTGAGATTATTATCGCTAAACATAGAAATGGAGCATTGGATACGGTGAAGTTGAGATTTACAGATAAGTTTGCGAAATTCACAAATATGGATGATCCTGATTTTTCAGATATTCCTGCGTTGCCTCAAGATAATATTATAACAAGGTCATCACGTATGAACGATGACGATATTCCTTTTTAGGAAAAATGCAAAATATAATTTATCCCGAATTTTCGATTTAGAAAATTCGGGATTTTTTTTAATTAAGCGAGTAGGAATTAAATAGTCTACCCGATTGAAGAGATTATTTTTTAATATGAGGAAATAAAAAAACTAGTGCATATCCTTTGGTACGGACTCATTTTTTTATGAAATCATATTGAAAAAGAATCCTTCAAGGGGGTAGATTATTTGTTTCCTACTCCCTAAATTTATGATTATATGATTTTCGCTTCGCGATTGTTTTTTTTATTTTAAAATAAAATTCAATTCTCTATTGCTAATTATTGTAAAACTATATAACCATAAATTTAAGTTTGTCTAGGAATTTAAAAAAGACGTTCTTTGATGGATTTTCAAAGAATAAAATATGAAGAAACCATTCAAGAAGAATTTTTCAAAAAAGAAAACAACAATTCCTCCTAACTTTCCCTCATCACCAAGTTTAGAAAATTTAAGATTGAATAAATTTATGGCGCATTGCGGCATAGGTACCCGCCGTGAATGTGAGGCATTGATACGGGAAGGTTTAGTGATGGTCAATGATGAAGTGATCAAAGAAGCTGCCTATCGAGTACAAAAAGAAGATGTGATAAAATATGATGGGAAAATTTTAAAAATAGATAAAGAATATATTTATGTATTATTAAATAAACCAAAAGGATATTTGCCTGTCTTTGAAATAGTAGAAGGGGAAAAGACTTTCCAAAATATTTTTGGAAATAGAATAAAAGTAGCGATTACTCCAATCGGTGAAGTCATGCCTTCTTTTATGGGATTGTTACTTTTTACAGATGATGGAGTATTAATAGAGAAGCTTAGGCAAGTTGAAAATTCATTGAAGTCGATATATCATTTGATATTGTCAGAGCCAATATCTGATGAGGAATTTAAAAAACTTCAAAATGAATTAACTCAAAATGAACCCAACATAGAATCTATCAGCTACGTAAAAGGAGAGAGTAAAAAAGATTTAGGAGTGGAGGTCAAAAATATGAGCGATAAAGAATTGGAAAAGTATTTTGATGCTAAAGGAATTGAAATTGAAAAAATAGATAGAGTAGCATTGGCTGATTTAACAAAAAAAGATTTACCGAGAGGACGATATAGATTTTTGACAGAGAAGGAAGTTATTTTTTTAAAGCATTTTAGGTAAGGAAGCGTTCTCTCCTCTCTGATCTCTCTTCTAAAAAAAAGAAACCCTCAAAATATTATCATAATTCCTTATGTAATTCCGTTGTCTATTATTCCGACTTGAATTATCAATAATGAGTATAAAAGGAAATTCCGAAAAATTAGGAACTGAACCTATCGGCAAATTGCTACGGCAACAAGCGATACCTGCTTCTATTGGAATTTTGATAATGTCGGTGTACGGAATCATTGATACTATTTTTGTAGGTCGATGGGTGGGCTCATTAGCTATCGGAGCGATTACAGTTGTACTGCCAATTACTTTTTTGATTGCTTCTTTAGGCATGGCAATAGGAATCGGAGGAGCTTCTGTCATCTCAAGAGCATTAGGCGCAGGTGATAGAGAACGAGCACTTTTAGCTTTTGGAAATCAAATCAGTCTTACTTTAAGTTCTGCAATTATCGTTGTCTTTGCAGGATATTTCTATCAAGATTATATCATACAATTGTTTGGCGGGAATGGAAAAATATTTCCTTATGCAAAATTATACTTCAATATTGTTTTATTAGGAGTACCATTTTTAGCATGGGCGATGATGGCTAATCCTGTAATACGAGCATTAGGAAAACCTAAAATGGCGATGTACACTTTAGTTGTGCCCGCAATAGTTAATCTGATTTTAGATCCAATATTGATAGTGTTTTTTGATATGGGAATGGCGGGAGCAGCATGGGCGACGATGCTAGGATATATGGCAAGTGCGTTGTACACAGTTTGGTTTTTTATACGTGGAGAATCAGGAATGGAAATTATATGGAAAAATTTCACACCACGTGTGCATATTGTTAAAGAAATATTTTCCATAGGAGGAGTGACCTTTGCGAGGCAAGGAACGATAAGTATTTTAGCAATTATATTAAATAATACTTTATTTAATTATGGCGGAGAAATGAGTGTTTCCGTTTATGGAATTATTAATCGAGTAATGTTTTTTGCTAACTTTCCAGTACTCGGAATCGTTCAAGGATTTTTACCAATTGCAGGATTTAATTATGGAGCAAAAAATTATAATCGAGTTCGAGAAGTTATTTTTAAATCCATAGGTTGGGGAACAGGAATAGCTTTATTGGTATTTGTAAGTATATTGTTTTTTTCAAAAGAGCTAAGTGCAATTTTTACAAATGATGAAGAATTAATTGCGCAAACGACACCTGCGTTGATAGCTGTTTTTTTAGCGACTCCGACATTAGTAATGCAACTCATAGGTTCCGCTTACTACCAATCAATAGGCAAAGCATTGCCCGCATTATTTTTAAGTTTATTAAAACAAGGAATATTTTTAATACCATTGATTTTAATCTTACCACGTTATTTTGATTTAAATGGAATCTGGTATGCCTTTCCAATTGCAGATATATGTACTGCGATAATTAATTTTTTCTTTCTACGATATGCTTACCGACAATTGAATGTTTCATCAAAGGAAAAGGTGGTTTATAAAACTACCGAAGTCCTTGATGCTAAAGTAGATTTTAAGAAGAAGTAAAGTAATCGACAACCTACCTTTTAATATTTCGCTTCAAAAAAATAATCATACAATTTCAATATTAGAGGTTCACGTCTAATCGGTTTTTAGATTATAAAGTAGTTAGAGAAAAGAAACCGAGTATTTATAAGGATAAGATTTTTTAAAGGAAAATAGCAAAAAAAGATATTCTTATAAAACTCGGTTACTATTGTCTAACTACTTAAATACTGGATTCGCATATTATCTATATGTATCTTTACGTTCTAGATGTTTGGAAATTTTCATTTCCAAGACTTTTTATTTTTTTTAAAAACAGTAACTATGAAGTACTTATCTAATCTTTTGGCAATCGCATTTTGCGTGCTAGCCCTTCAATCTTCAAAAGCTAATTTAAATTCAGCTTACGTTTATACCATTCATATTGGAGCATTTGATAAAGCTCAACTTTCGGACTTTGATGATGTTCGTTCTGTCGGATATGTATATGCGTATCAATTAAAAGATGATTTGATTCAAGTTTTTTTAGGAGGTTATGAAAGTCGAAAATCGGCACAACCTTACTTAAAAAGAGTAAAACAAAATGGTTACCCTGATGCCTACTTAATGCGTCGAGCATTGGACGAAGGAGATGAAATAGCAACTGTTCAAATCGCTCTAAAAACTGCAGGTCAAGATATTGAATGGGCAAAATATCTTCAAGCAGGAAAGATTTATATTTCCCAAAATAATAATGAATTAAGAGTTTTGACTGGTCAATATTCAACAACTGCATTGGCTCAAAAAAGAGCCAACCAATTAAGAAAAATGGGTTTTGATAATGCTTTTGTAAAAACGATAAATACAGTTCAACTTTTAAAGGTGACAGAATTTGAAACAGGAGCAATAGAAGCAGAACCAATTGTTGTAAATATTGATACACCCAAAGGTGGAGAAATTAAAGAAGAGATTCCTGAGTCTTATGATGTTTTATTTAAAAAAGCAAAAACGACTTCCAAAGGAAGTGGAAAAAGAAAAGTTGTAGTTCCAGATGATATTCCTGATTCTTATGAAGTAGTTACCAAAAGAATCGAACCGAAAAAAAAGGTAGCGACTAATTTGCCAAATATAAGATTGAAAGTAAAAAGAACTTCAGCGATAGAATTACAAAAAGTATTAAAAGCGGAAGACGTTTATAATAGCGGACTAGATGGTTATTATGGAAAAGGAACGGCGAAAGGTTATACAACTATCAAGAAAGAAAATCAACAAATCAAAAAATATTTATTCCTTTCCAATGCTATGGAAAATGATTTGATTGCTAATACAAAATTGAGTCGTCTTCAAAATATCATTAATAATCTTTTGGAGGATTCGGCTGATGCAGCGAGTTTACTAAAAGCGGAACGTTCTCCAATTGCAAAAGCATATCGAGCTTATATTTTATTTGAAACTAATGGAGCGCAAGATGAAGTGAATCGATTAATGAATGCAGCTATCCAACAATCATTTAAAGGAAAGAAATTAAAGAACGCTCCGCCGTTCGATTATAATGCAACATACTCGTATGAAAATATTGATCAACTTTTAAAGCATCTAAATTATATCCATGCAGTATCAAATGATGCGGAAGTACCTTGTTGGATTTTTTCACAACATCCAAAAGTTTCTGCGAAAGCTTTTGCAGCAGCAGGTGGAAATGTAAACACAGAGAATTGTGGAAGTGACTTTATGGGATGGGAAGAAACTAAATTACTGAAAACAATTGCTGCGGATTTAGATCCTGCGTATGGAAGTGATAAAGATATGCAAGCGTTGTATGCTAGTAAGCGTGCACGTCTTTTTATCGCTCCGCTAAAAATGACAACAGATGAAACTAAAGAAATTTCTGCATGGCATAAAACGCTTTGGTCTTCGATGAATGAATGGAGTAATTCTGACCCAATTCATGAGCAAAGAGTGGTGGCATTAAAAGTGGCGTACTTTCAATCGCAAGTTAGAATCGAAGATTATTTTATGAATAAAGGATATACTTATAAGGAGGCAAAACCTTTGGCAATGTGTGTACTACAAACTATTGTGGGAACTCATTTTGTAAATTATATGAAAGGATAAAGTAACCGCCAAACCAGCCTGCCGGCAGGCTG
>JALZVK010000363.1 GCA_023301005.1 Saprospiraceae bacterium
GGATGAATCTTACATAAGATCCCATCATGCCTATACCTAAGCTTAATAAGAGCCTCTACAGGCTCACTTGGTTTAACTCCAGAGATCCAATTAACATCTTTAATTCTAAAATCTTTTCTCTCTAACTCTTTCTTCTCACCAACTCTAACTTCTTTAGAGCTAGAATCTATATTTAAAACGTATAGCGGTGATGGATTAGAAATTCCTAAGCCTCTTCTTTGTCCCACTGTATAATTATAAACTCCTGAGTGCTCGCCTAGTTGCTCTCCACTAGAGTTTACAATCTTGCCAGTCTCGTTTTTTACCTCTGAGTTCTTTTCTATAAAACTACCTACATTTCCAGATACAAAACATATATCTTGACTCTCAGGTTTACTAGCTTGCTCAAAGCCTTTATCTGCTAAATATTTTCTAACATCTGGCTTTTTCATATCTCCAATTGGAAATAGAGTTTGTGCTAAATCTTTTTGACTCATTGCATAGAGAAAGTAAGTTTGATCTTTTCTATCATCTACAGAAGTATATAGAGCTAGTCTGTCATCTTTTTCTTTAATTTGAGCATAGTGACCAGTTGCTACCCTATTAGCACCTAGAGCTTTAGCTCTGTTTCTTAGCTGTTTAAATTTAACGTATCTATTACAGTTTAGGCATGGGTTTGGAGTAAGGCCATTTAGATAGGAATTAACAAATGGTGAAATTACAGCATCTCTAAAGGAATCTTCAAAATCAAAAACGTAGAAAGGAAAATCTGCTTTTTCAGCTATTATTCTTGCATCATCAAAATCAGAAGGCGCACAGCATGTAGCCCTAGAAGAATTCCCACCATTTTTTCGATAATCCCAAACTTGCATAGAAATACCTATGACATCATGGCCTTGTTCATGAAGCATCAATGCCGCGGCACAGGAATCTACTCCACCACTCATTGCAACTACTATTTTTTCCTTAATTGACATAGCCATGCTGTATAGCAAATTAACATCATAATGTGAATTCTAAATCATTATAGCGAACTATTATGCTCTAAATGTTACATTTGTGTCATTTAGAAAAAAATAATTTGTATGAAGTAGACTTGAGTAGATCTTATTAGTAACGATCTTAGAAAAATAATTAAGTCACTTGTTACAATAGTGTTACAATTATAATCAGAGGTTGTTTCCAGGGGTTGTTTTATGAAGGTTCTCAAATTTATAATCTGTTTTTTGTTTGTATTTGCTTCAAATACTTTTGCAGACAGCATTACACCATTAGAGTTTCCATCTTATGGTAGTTACAATGGTTACCTTTCACACGTAAATACAATCGAATGTGTAAATTTAATAAATCAGCCTACAACTCTGAGCTTAGGGGTTATAGATCAGTCTGGAGAAATAACAGATTATAAAACTTTTAATATTAAAGCTCATGCAAGCCTAAACTACCAACTACAAAAGATAGAGAATACTTACGGGTTATTTAAATTAAACTCTAGTGATATAGAAGCAAAAGTAGCATGTATCAATACGGTAAAAAAAATATCGAAAAAGAATGTTCTTAAGAATGTAGTGGATTACTCTATTATTTTCCCTATTGGACAAAAGTTATCAGGAATCACATCAGGTTTATATAACTCAATGGATATTACCGGTCAGAACGTTGCTGTTCCTAACTGGTTAAGTATTTCTAATATCAATGACACTGAATTCTCAGGCATTGTAGCTACATACGACCACAATGGTAGTCATATTGATGATATTGATTTTAATCTATCTGCATATTCACAAGTAGACCTTTCACTTGCCCACATTAATGGTCAGACAATTGGAATGTATCAAATCATACCTAGTTCAAGCCTAGACTACAGCGCTTTTCTAACTAGATACAATAACTTTAGAGATGCAGCTATATCCTACCCTGCAAAAGAATCTTGTGGTTCAACTCTAAGTGCTTCTAGCTTTACAAATTCTATTAACTGGTTCGAAATTGGCAATAGTAAAGATTCAAACAACACAATCAATCTTAAGGTTAAGTCTAATCAAAATGAATTAATCACAGAAGAGAACTTTGTATTAAGTCCATATGCTCAAAAACATATCTATATTAATGATATTATCAAAGAGAATAGCCTCGCAAAGATTGAGATCTCTTGTGACTCAGGAGCAATAGCTCAAAGTACAATCTATGGAAGAGACAGTTCAGGTAAATACAACTGGAGTTATGCATCACAAAGCTCAAGTACAAAGAGCATAGCTAATTCAAATAAATACGTAGGGTTTGTAAATACAACTTATAATGCTGCAAACTGGCATATAGCTAGTAACATAACGAATAGTAACCAATTACAAACTTCAGACAACTACTCAAGTTTTGGAATTAATTTTGATTCTAAAAGCTTCAAAATCAACTCTGAGTCTACTATGCATATGCCACTACATGAATACTATGGCTACAATGTAAGTGGAAAAGTTTTAGTAAAACAAGACAACGTAGAAAAAATGTATTCGGGTGAAGTCTTAAGAGTTTATTATGACAACAACGCAGAAGTAAGTGAGGTAACTCCAACACCTTTAGTCTTTAATGCGACTATAAACACCTCTTCTAATCCTCAAGATGACAGTAACCTAAACAACATAAATACTGAAACAAATCCTAGACCAAATCTTCAACCAAATTCTGAAAACAGCCCTGGATCTATCAATATAAATACTACATCTAATAACACTAGTTTAAACCCAGACTTAAACAACAACGTAATTAGGGATCAGAATCCAGAGATAAGTTCTCTAAGCACAGAGACAGGAAATATTTATTTTGGTTATGATCATTATAACTTTAGAAACGGTGGTCTAACACTTTACATAGTCTCAGATGGTAACAAATGGCTAAATTCAACTTTTTTAAGTGAAAAAATTAATTTTATTTATCAAGTTAAAGATCCTCAAGAAAATGTTCTCTTTTGGGAGAATAACCTTGAGGACGGAAGTCAATTTACTACATCTGCAGAACAAGCTGTGCCTGATTTAATACACTTAGATCAAGCTGGTGTTTATCAATTTATAATATACAGCGATGAAACTGCATATAGAGGTGTTAACGCAGTTAATTTTAAAATGACAGA
>JALZVK010000364.1 GCA_023301005.1 Saprospiraceae bacterium
AGCCTAACTTTTTTTCTTGATAAAAATAGGCAAGCTATACCGACTGGATATAGCGGCATAAAAAAATCAAGACTGTATATAAAATTGATACATTTCTAAACTTGATTTTTGATTTTTGAGTTGGGATGTAGGTTTAGCAGTCCGTGTTTGAAGGAGAACTTAGAAAATCTAGACGAGGAACGAGTCTTAGAGTTTCTTAGTTCTACAAGCCTGCCTGCCGGCAAAGGCAGGTTTGGGCTGCATGGCTAAAATTGAATTTAGAACTGTTGACTTTCAAAATTAAGTCTTGATTTTTTTATGCTGCTATATCCAGTCGGTATAGCTTGCCTGTTTTCATCAAGGAAAAAAGTTGAGTCAGAGGGCTTTAAATATTTGCGTAACATCAGTTAATAAAAATTCTAGTTGGCAAAGATTAGTTACTATCGAAGTAGCAAGTAATAATTGTATTGTTCAAGCTAAAGCAAAGTATAACGCTATTCCAAATTCTACTTATAAAAGTTTGATCGAGCAATGGACAACTAAAGAAGGATTGAAGATTCGTGGATATTAAATACTGCAAATGGAACAAATTTCAAAAAAATCTGGTTTCTTTGAAAAAAAGAATAATAAAAAAAGTAACAGAACTGATAATTTTTAAAAGAGACTTCTTAGAGGACTCTCAAAAATTATTTCAGCAATTGAGACAGAATGTAAAATGGGATGAAAGTATCATTTCAAGAAAAACAGTTTGCTTTGGTGAGCCTTATGATTATTCAGAGCAAAATTATGAGTTCCAACCTATGAGTAAGGATATGTAAAAGCTGAATAGAATGCAATTCAAAATAATATTTTGAGTTACATTCTTTTTTCTAGAAAAATCAAATACAAAGTGATTGTTAAAAATATAAATATGAAAACAGAATTAATGATTTAATGGATAATTTACAGATGGGACATAGGTAATTGTAAATTCATTTTCCCGAATTTAAGACTTTACTCTTACTTTCGAGGAAGTTTTTTTTCAAAAAAAATAGAGGCTAACTACTTGATAATTAGCCTCTATTATATTTTCAGGGATGCCTTACATAAAAAAAATAAAATCAATTATTATCAGCATCCGCTAAAGGATTATCTTTTTTCAAAGCTCTCTTAGCAGCTTTTACCACATCATCAGCATCATTCCAAATCGTATAAAAACCTTCTTCTTTATAAAGATGTCTCGCCAATCTAGATTTTAACAATAGACTTACATTTTCTTTAATTTCTTCAAATTCTGAAAAAGAAATATCCAAATTATTCTCCTCTCCATAATCAAAGAAGTCTTCTAGCATATTTTCATCTACTTTGAATTCAGTACGAAAATCTTCTAGCTCCATTCCTTCCAATTGTTTCTCATTATTCTCTGCATATTTATAAATATACTGTGGAACAATTTGACGAAAAGCAATATAATCTCTATTTAGAAAAGTCGTATCCAAAGGAATAAAAACATCAGGTGTAATACCTCCACCGCCATATACAATTCGATTTTCAATTTTAGTATAAAACTTAGTCGTATCAGATTGCTGAATACTATCCTTTGACACTAATTCTCCATTTTCAAATCTATCTTGAAAATCTTGAGAGTAAGCATCTTTGTCATCATAAGATTTTTGAATCAATCTATTGGAAGGTGTAAAATATCTAGCTACTGTCAATCTTAGAGCTGAACCATCTTGCAAAGGATATTGCTCTTGAACTAATCCTTTACCAAAAGACCGTCGTCCTATTATCACGCCTCTGTCCCAATCTTGAATTGCACCTGCAACAATTTCACTAGCCGATGCAGAACCTTCATCTATAAGTACTGCAATTTTACCCAAAGCGAAATGGTTAATTCCTGAAGTCTCATATTCGTTTCTACGTACAGTTCGTCCTTCTGTGTACACCAATAATTTTCCTTTGTTAGGGAAAATTTGAGAAAGCATTTTAGTCGCTTCATTAAGATAACCGCCTGGGTTTTGCCTCAAATCAATTATCAAATCTTCCATTCCATTCTCTTTGAGTTTTTCGACTTGTTTCATAAATTCTCGATAGGTGGAAGCACTAAAACGATTGACTTTTATAAAGCCAATTTTATCATCAATCATACATCCAACGTCAACACTAAAAATTGGAATCTCATCTCTTTTGATTTTAAAACTCAACATTTCCTTTTTCTTTCCTCTCATTATTCCGACTTTCACTTCGCTTCCTTTTTTACCTCGTAATTTATTGACTAACTCTCGCACATCTTTTTCACCACCCACAGCAGTCGTATCATTAATCTCAACTATTTTATCACCAGCCAAAATTCCAGCTTCCTCTGAAGGTCCGCCAGCAATTGGAGCAACGACAACTATCGTATCTTCCAAAATAATAAATTCAATTCCTACTCCATCGAAATTACCATCCAACTCATCATTAATTCTTGTAAGATGCGAAGCTGGAATATAAGTCGAATGTGGATCTAATTCTTCTAAGATAGATGAGATCGCTTTGTCAATTAATTCTTCACTATTTACATCATCCACATATCTCGCTTCGATAAATCGGAGTAAATCTTCAATTCGACCATTTCCTATTTTACCATAATCAACCGTTTCTCCTTCATCTGTTTTGATTACAATTGATTGTGTACTATTATTTACAGTACCTATTTTTGCTCCAATAAACATTCCTCCCGCTAACATAACTGCTAAAAGAAAAGGCAACCAAATATTTAATTTTTTCTTAGGGGAATTTTCTAACTCAGGCATCAATTGTAAGTTTAATGTTATTAATTCTATAATAAATTTTCAGAGAAATGCTAAACAGTTTTACAAATAGTAAATTACATAATATATTGTACAAAATCTAGTAAATAAAGTTTGGTGATTTTAAGGTTATTTTTATAAAATAAATATGAAAAACAAATGTAAGTATTATATCTTGATGTTCTAATTTTTTTATTTTAAAAACGTACAAAATTAAAGCAGCAACTAAGGCTCAAAATTTCATCTTCAAAACATAGATAAGACAATTTCAAAATGGATAAAACTGGAAATATAGACGAAGTGGATAGAAAGATTCTATCCATACTTATGGAAAATGCAAATACTTCTTATACAGAAATTGCCAAGCAACTTTTTGTCTCCACGGGTACAGTTCATGTAAGAATGACTAAACTTAAAGAAATGAAAATTGTTACTGGTGCTAACTTAACTATCGACCACACTAAATTAGGTTATGATGTCGTTGCTTTCTTAGGTGTATTTTTAGAGAAAAGTTCGCTCTATGGGCAGGTTTCTGAAAATTTAAAATTAATACCTGAGATAGTAAGTGCTCACTACACGACAGGAAATTATGGCATTTTTGTAAAGATTATATGCAAAGACACGAATCATCTTCGTTTAGTATTACACGACAAAATTCAGAAAATTGGTGGCATACAAAGAACTGAAACTTTTATATCACTTGAAGAAAGTATTAATCGACCTTTATCACTAGAAAAATAGACATTCAACTTATCACGCAGTATCTGAAACAGTATATAATTATAACAGTATAAATACATATTATCATTTGGAATAGTTATTGCCATTCTATTTAGTTAATAAAGAAGTTGTTTTATAATTTCAACAGACATTTTTAAAACTACTTCAGTACTATTACAAAAAACAATACTTACAAACATCTCAAAACTGCAAGAATATGAATTTGTCTGATAAGATAATATTTCTGTTTTTTTTCCTTTCCACATTACAATTAAGTTCTGTTGCATCTGTCGACGATTTTAATATTACACTTGATACTATTCCTAAAAATTTTAATGGTAAACATGAATTTAACCTACAGGTTAAATCTATCAAAGTTATTAAGAGAAAAGGTAAGACGGTAAAAATAGAATTCAACCTCGCCAATAAAGGAGTTAAAAGAATTAAACTCGGTAAAGGAAACTTAGATAATCTAGTTGTCCAATTTGATAAATCTTTAGAAAAAAATGATTTAACTGATTCTAAGAGACTTATTATTGAACATATCAAATATCAAGATCTCTCTTTACGACCTGGGCAATTAGTCATGGGAAATAAATTGAAATTTAAAGAATTAGAAATTCCGCCATCTGATAGAATTGCTGATGTCGAAGAAAATATTGAAGAAAATAGTACTGTAGTTACGGAGGTGGAAACGCCTATGATTGAAAAGGAAATTGAAGAAGTTATTGAAGTAACTGAAAATACAACTCCTATGGTTGAAGAAGAAGTTGAGCAAGTTATTGAGGTAACTGAAAATACAACTCCTATGGTTAAAGAAGAAGTTGAGCAAGTTGTTGAGGTAACTGGAAATACAACTCCTATGGTTGAAGAAGAAATGGAGCAAGTGGTTGAGGTAACTGAAAATACAACTCCTATGATTAAAGAAGAAATGGAGCAAGTGGTTGAGGTAACTGAAAATACAACTCCTATGATTGAAGAA
>JALZVK010000365.1 GCA_023301005.1 Saprospiraceae bacterium
ACTGTTTGTCATTGTTCGATAGTATGTGTATGAACCGGGACTTTTACATTTACATTTACAGTTGCTACATGTTTTGTACCGTTTTTTATGTAGATACTCGTTGTTCAATAATTATCCCCTCTCACACTTATATAATATGACCCAGTTGAAATTCTTGCTATTCATGAATGTGAATAACTATAGCGATATGATCTCGCATTATTCAGATTAATATTTTGACTTTTCCCTTTTTCAAGGGTCACCTCATATACTTTTGGAGGAGTTGGTTTTTTTACATTTATATAAATAGTATGATAATGCCTTCCACTACTATACATTTTATACTCAGCAGATCATTCTTTGAGTCACTTAATATTTATATAACGTTTACTCCGTGAATATTGGGTAATATCACGATTTTCAAATGTATATTGATATCTATAAGGTTTATATATTCTAAGACTACATGTATCTCATATTTCTATATCACAATAGTAAGTATTTTGAATAGATGCACTAAATCAACCATCTTCCTCAAGACTATCACCTCATGCTTCTTCTGAATATTCTATTACTTCTGCTGAAAGAATTTCATCGTCTCAGAGCTTTTCAAATTGCTCCTCTAAAAGCCTTTCTTCTTCCGTAAGGTTTTCATCGAATCATTCTGGAGTCTCTATTTCTCATTGATTTACTACAAACTCTTGGTTTCATTCTTTTAAATCTTCAATCGACTCTTCTGATAATTCAAGTTCTTCTGGTTCATCAGAGCCTGCAGAATTAATTTCAACTCATTCAGAAACTATTTCCTTATCTCATAAATCTATTTCCTCATCTCATTTTTCATCTGATTCTAAAATAAATACATCTTCTGATATTATCTCAATTTCTGTATCGGATTTTTGTCTTTCCTCTTCTTCACTAGAATTAATCTCAACTCATCATTCCTCTTCCTGCTCCAGCTCTAACTCGTATGCTCAAATTACTGCTATCTCATCTATATCTTCATTAAAAAGCTCTTCTTCTACGTTAAACTCCGGTATATCTAGTTGTACGGGGACTTCCTCATCTCAAAAATTATTAATCTCAACTCCTGGCTCTGCTCCGTCTATTAAAACATCAGCCGAAAGATCTTCTAGAGATATTTCTTCAACTTTTTCTATCTCTAATGCTTGAAATTCTGGAATTTCAAACTCTGTAATATCTTCATAAGACCATGTAGAATCCACTTCCTCAAATCATTCTACAGGAATAATAACATTCTCTATACTTGTTTCACCATATTCTGGAATAGTAGTTGCTTCTACTATTTCATCGTCAGTACTATTAATTTCTACTCATGGTTCAGCTCAATCAACTAATACATCTCAACCAACATTTTCATAAAGATTATCAATATCTTCGTCCTCTATAATCGCTTCGCTAAAAATCAAAGAATTTCCCTCTTCATCTAATAATTCTTCTTCTTCAAAAAGAATAGATCAAGTAGCTATTTCAAAAGGTACTCATGAGTCTTCTCAAACATTATTAATCTCAACACTAGATTCAGCTCCATCAATAAGGAGTTCTTTCATTTCTCATTCTATTTCTTCAAAATTTTGTTCTTCTCATTCTTCATCCCATGAACCAGATCAAGTAAAATTGTTTTCTGGAAGATTATAAATATCAAAATCTTCTCATACTTCTCCTAAACTTACAGCAGGACCCCATTCTCATTCTTCATCATCTGCACTATTAATAGCAACTGATTCTAATAAGTTTCAATCAGCATCATATGTGTAATTTATTCCTAGTTCTGTGTCAGGTACTAACTTTTCTTCTTCTATTTCAAGAATATCTACTACTTCTAAATCATCTTCTGTAAGGGAGTTAATTTGCACTCATTCCAGCTCTGTTCAAAAATCAATTTCTTGTGATTGAATAGGAATAAAACTATCTTCAACTCCAGGTTCTTCTACATCAATAACTGATGGGGATTCGATTGGACTAATTGAAGGGTTAAGTGTTGAATCAAGAATTATTTCATCTTGATTAATTTCTTTATCTCCCCCTTCATCAACTGTTTCTTGATTCTCTTCATCAGCAGTAGTCTCATCACTCGTTTCTTCTTCTTCAACTGCTTCAGATATCACAACGTCTTCCACAATCTCTTCTGTTGTTTCTTCAACGGTATCTTCTACCACTACTACTTGAGGATTAATCATCTGAGCTATAAGCTTCTCAGGAACAGCATAATTTGCAATCGCTTTTCCAGAACTTGTAGAAACAGTTATCGATTCTGATCTGAGTAAGTTCTTAATCTCTGATCTTGATATATCAGAATCTACTGTTTTCATGACAGAGATTAGTCCAACAATATGTGGAGTTGCCATCGATGTCCCACTAAGACTTTTGTATGTTCCCTTGTCTCTTGGATAGGTAGAATATACACTTACTCATGGAGCAGCAACATCGACCTTTGAACCATAGTTTGAGAATGATGCTCTATTCATATTCGCGTCTACGGCTGCAACGGTGATTGCGTCTAAACATCCTCCTGGGACAAACCTGCTGGTATCAATGTTTGAGTTTCAACTTGCAGCGACTACTATTCAACCATTACTCGTATAGTTTGATATCGCATCACAAATAGGATGATCATTTGGATTTGATCTCCCACCAAGTGACATATTCAGGATATCCAATTCGTTTTCTGTAGCGTAATCAAGTGCTTTGATAACGGCGTAACTTGGACAGTATCCTCTATAGTTACATATTTTGAGTCATACAAGATCTACATTTGGGTTCACTCATACAATCCCCGAACCATTGTTTTGTGCTCAAATAGTTCAGGCTACATGGGTTCCATGACCTTGGTCATCCATCGCGTCATCATCGTTGTTTACAAAGTCATAATCAAGACTCGTATTCGTGTTTCATTTCAGGTCATCATGACCATGGTCGATACCAGTATCAACCACTCAGATTTTGAGTTTTGTCCCTGTTATATTTTCTAGGTAACTGAGTGGGTTATAGTTTTTTACTCACCATGTCAGATCTAAATTTTCTCAGCTCAATAACCCCCATCCCCCTTCGGGTACTTCCCCCTGCGAGGAGGAAGGAGACAGTGAGCTAATTCAAAATACTTCAGGGAGAACTATTTCTATTCCGATAAAACTTTCAGGGAGAATTCATAGTTCTACGTCTTGCAGCATTTCTTTCCTAAAGATAGAATCTTCTTTCATGGATACTTCATAGTAATCCTCCGTTCAGGCTTCGTACATGAATTCTATTTTTGTATCATCATCAAATTTTCAGAAAAGTCCTTGGATTTGATCGAGATTATATTTCGTTTTAATAAAAATAGAATAATCTCATGATTCTGTTTTGAGAGAATCAGTAATCGTATCAAGGGCTTCTTCTTTTTCCTTCGGAGTATCTGCAACATCAGCAGATATATTTTCAGATACATCTTCCTGTTCTGTTACTCAGGCAATTACTTTTAAAACGACTGTTTTCTTTGCTTCTTCTACCAGTTCTTTCATCTCCTCTGGATCAGAAACCTCTGATATTTTTTCTTGAGTTTCTTCTATATACTCTTCTATTTCTGCTTCTTTTTCTTCGAGTTGTTCTTTTA
>JALZVK010000366.1 GCA_023301005.1 Saprospiraceae bacterium
ATACTTTTATATAGCAATTCTCTTTTACGATAATTCTAATAGATAGAATCCATAGCATTCTCAAATAACAAAGCCTTTACATTTTGATAATGTAAAGGCTTTATTACTTAGCAATGATTCTCTTATAATTTAATTAATGTCTTTGTAAAAACTTCAGAATCAACTATCATTCTAACAATGTAATTACCATTAGCAAAATTAGAAGATTCAAAATTGATTTGGTTCTGACCTTTAATTAATTGAGTATTCCAGTTTGCAACATTTTCCCCAAGGTTATTAAAAATAGTAATATTAACTACTGATTCTTTATTTGAATCTATATGTAGGACAGCATTATTTGCTGTTGGATTTGGGTAAATATTTTCTACTACAAGAATCTCATTATCACCTTCTATTCTTCCAATAACTATTTTAGAATATTCAAATTGCTCATCAAGATCAACTTGTCTTAATCGATAATAATAAAATTGATTCGCTTCAATTGAGGCATCTTCAAAAAAGTAATCCACTCTAAAAGAAGAGTTTCCTTGAGCATCAATTAATCCGATTCTTTGGAAATTGTTACCATCTACTGAACGTTCTATCTCAAACCATTTACTATTTTCTTCAGAAGCTGTAGTCCAACTTAACATCAAACTATTTTCTTTATTATTGATATCAAAAGAAACTAATTCAACTGGTAGTGCAGTACCATTTGCTGCACCAAACGATGGAGTTTCTTCTACCCAATTAGATAACCCCGTACTAGTACCGCTAGTATATGCCCCTTGCATAAGAGAAATAGAGTTATTAGGGTTACTAAGTGGTGGAAAAAAATCAGTCGTACTTGACCATACCCCAGCGGCTACAGCTACACCAACCCTACTTCCACTTGCTGGAGGTGCTCCATTATAAAATAAATAATCTCTTATAGCACTAGAACTACTAAATGAAGTATTAATATATAGCCCTAATTCAGAAGGAATAGTTTGTCCAATATCACTCCATTGAAGTACGACAAAACTACCAGGTGCCATATTAAGATTACCTGATATAGTCGTCACATTAGTTCCACCGATTAAATCATAGAAGTCGCCTGAGGTACTAACTCGATTACATAATTGCCAAGAAGATATATCGATAGTAGTCGTACCAATATTAAAAAGTTCCACTTGTTGTAAGGATTGATTGAGTTCGTTAATAATAATTTGTGCATTTAAGCTACAAGTAATAATGGGAACTAATAAAATAGTGTAAAATAATTTCATGATTGTAAGTTTATTTGTTTTAAAATAGATTTAGAAAAGTATAAAAAATCACTAATTAAACAATAGCATGCTTAATCATGTTTTAAAAAATTTTATTATGTCTCTAATAAAATGTCTCTAATATGACTTCTCTATTGGTTCATACTATCACTTCACGATAATATGTGGTATCAATTTCATTGCAGTACACTTTTAGGAAAATTTTCCCGCTGTTAAACACAAAACAATCCGCATAACAAAATAGCACAACATTTACTAGTTCTTAATTGAATAAAGGTTACGAGTTTCACCCGTCTATATTATTTTTAAACTTTAAAAAATGTAACCTAAATTATCGCAGATCAAAAATAACACTTCCTCACAAAAAAACAATCCCGAATTTTCAATCTAGAAAATTCGGGATTATTCATATTTTAAAACTCGACAAAACTCATCACTCCTATAACTCCTCTCCTTTTGAAGTAAATATTTTAAATATTAAATCAGGATACTGAGTTCTATAATTAGATAAAATATCTGTCAACAAAACATTATCACCTGAAAAACCTAAACCAAAAGTTTGATCAAATGATTGCGTTACCTCTTCACTCAATATAGTAGGCTTATTATTATCAATAGAAAAATAACCATAAAATCCATCTTCAAATTCTCTCGCAGTCGTAGCTCCTTCTATCTCATTTACAAAATCATTTGCGATATCTTCACTCGCATTATCAGCGTATGCTACATAACCCCAAATTGTATTTTCAGGAATTTTATATAATCGAGTATTAGGAATAACTATTCCATCAAGATTTTCCATTTTGATTTCATAATAATTATCTTCTACAAATAATTCACCGTCATTATGAATCACATCTTTAAGACTTATTTCTAAATCATAATTAGCCGATTGTAATGTTCCAATCATATTTTCTGAAGTAGCTGGAAAGATAGGTGCTAAACAATCTGGAGTTGGAATATTTCTTATAGAAATAGAAATATCATTATTTCCAAAAGTAGGTAAAACATCAATGATTGTATGCTCACAAGACTCATTAAGAATAGTCTCTACATTGATTTGAAATGCTCGATCATTTCCATCTAAAGCTTCCCACGGTATGATTCTAAATTCTTTCTCAACAGATACATTAGGTTCCTCTACTACAGTATTATCTTTACAACCTACTGTAAACAAAAACATCAAAAGCATTCCTAAAATAGCAATTCTATACATTGTCAATTTAATTCTTTATGTGTTAGTAATGAACAATAATTAGTACACTAATACTCAACGAAGTTATCTTCGTTATGCTGCCTAAGAAATGTGAACTAAATAGATTCAGAATTTTCGCTGCTTCTTTTGTTCTTATTTTTCACTTTAAAATCAATCATTTATCCAGATAAACTCATGCTTTCAAAGCAAAAACTAAAAACAAAATTAGCTACCGAAAATTCTGAATCTATTTTATTCGCATTCCTAATCAAAGAAGGATTTTTGGAGAATTGGGTGATTGTATCAAGTAGATATATGGGAAGATGTTGTCGCATGCAAAAGTACAAAATCTTAAATAAAGATTTCATATTATATTCCATCTTACTATGAAAGAATTTGACTTTTTACAAAAAAAAAAATCTACATTTACAGTTATAAATTAATAAACATTTGATTATCAATAGATTAGAGTTTATTAAATATTAATTCTTTCAAGAATAAAAAAATTACAAAAAGTATAAAAGTTGTTGTTCATCTAAAATCACGTTAAGTTCATCCATGATTTTTCAGATAAAAGAATGTTTTATAGTTCTTTAACTTATCAACTAATCATCAACAACTATTTAATTAAACAAGTGTCCTTATAGTCGTTATGATTAAACTCCAAAACATTACTAAATCCTACACCACAGGTCAGAACAAACTCCAAGTTCTTAAAGGAATTGATTTAAATATCAATGAAGGAGAATTTGTTTCTATCATGGGTTCTTCTGGTTCTGGCAAATCTACTCTACTTAATATCCTTGGTATATTAGATGAATACGATGATGGTTCTTATACCTTAGATGGTACGTTGATGAAAGATCTTAGCCAAAAACAGGCTGCCCAATATCGAAACCAATTTCTTGGTTTCGTTTTTCAATCTTTTAATTTATTAAATTTTAAATCGGCTGCGGAAAATGTCGCTTTGCCTTTGTACTATCAAAAAGTACCTCGCAAAGAACGTCAAGCTATCGCTATCGAATATCTAGATAGAGTTGGACTTAAAGATTGGGCTGACCATCTTCCAACTCAACTCTCAGGTGGACAACAACAACGGGTTGCGATCGCTAGAGCTTTAATTTCAAAACCTAAAGTCATTCTTGCTGATGAACCTACTGGTGCACTCGATACTAAAACCTCTCACGAGGTCATGGATTTTTTTAAAGAGGTAAATGCCGAAGGCATCACAGTTATCATCGTTACTCACGAAAATGATATTGCAGAAATGACTAATCGGGTGATTCGATTAAGAGATGGGTTGATTGAAAGTGATGGGTATTAAATGGTTTTGTTATGGTTTCGCTTCGCTATGGTTTTATGGTTTTAATTTAAAATTCTTAGAACCTAATTGTAGTATCTATTAAGAAAGAGACCCCAACGGGGTCAAACAAAATAGCAAGGGGCATCGCCCCTTGTAAAATAGAATACAGAAGAAAGCCCTGAAGGGGCGAAATATATTACTTACTGTTTCGCTCTTTCAGAGCTTTCTTCTAACTTGTTTTTTTTCAAGGGGCGATGCCCCTTGCTATTCTGTTAAACCCCGTTGGGATTAGATTACTGGAAATTTACTTTACTACAAAAATCTATAACAATACATTTACATTTTATAAAAACACTTAAATAGAAAATCAAATTCGATTTTAAAAAAAATATAAAAGCAGCAAAGCTGCCCAAATCAATTCGACATTATTATTAATTATTTCACCTGCCTGCCGGCAAAGGCAGGTTCTTAATTATTCATTAAAATGATTGACTTCGACAAATGGCGGGAAATTTTCAGCTCACTTGGTAGACACAAGTTGAGAACCTTTCTTACTGCCTTTAGTGTATGGTGGGGAATTTTTATGTTAGTCATTTTATTAGGTGCAGGTAAAGGTTTGGAAAATAGTGCTTATGAAGATTTCGGAGATGATGCTAAAAGTATCATTCGATTATGGGCAGGTAGAACCTCGCAAGAGTACAAAGGTTTGCCTCCTGGAAGAAGTTTAAGATTTACCAATGATGAGTATGAGGTGCTTTCTGATTTGGAAGGTATCAACGAAACTGCAAAACGCTATTTCCTTTGGGGACAATATTTTATAAAATATAAAAATAAAAGTCTCTCCTTTGAGGTGCAATGTGTCAATCCTTCTTACCTCAAATTTGAAAAGCCTCAACTACTCGAAGGTCGTTTACTCAATAAAAGAGATATGATTGAGAAACGAAAAGTTTGTGTCATTGGCATCAATGTACAAGAAGGTTTTTTTGAAAATGGTAAAAACCCAATAGGCGAATATTTAAATATAAAAGGAACTGATTATCAAATAGTTGGAGTATATACTGATACTGGTTGGGAAGGTAAGAAGAGACGAATCTATCTACCAATTACAACTACTCAACTCGTAGAAGGTACAGAACGAATACATCAACTTACTGTAGAAATGGGCGACGATGTTACCCTTGCAGAATCTCAAGTAATAGAAGATAGAGTTAGAAATAGTATGGCTAATCAATTGAAATTCAATCCTGATGATAGACAAGCACTTTATGTCAATAATCAAATTGAAAATTTCAATCGGTTCCGTTCGACGATGAATATGATTTCATTTTTTATTTGGTTTGTAGGTATCGGAAGTATCATCGCAGGAGTGATTGGAGTGAGTAATATTATGTTGATTGTAGTCAAAGAACGAACAAAAGAAATAGGTGTCAGAAAAGCATTAGGTGCAACGCCCTACTCTATCGTCAGCATGATTGTACAAGAAGCGATTTTTCTAACTAGTCTTGCAGGTTATTTAGGTTTACTCTGTGGTATGGGTTTAATCATTGCCATCCAAAAGATCATGGAAGAAAATGAAATCGACGCGCAGTATTTTAAAAATCCTGAAGTCGATATGCAAATGGTTTTGATTGCATTAGTTATTCTAATTATCTCAGGTGGAATTGCAGGATTGATTCCCGCACTACAAGCTGTAAAAGTGAATCCTGTAGAAGCAATGAAAAGCTAAAACAGCGAAGCTGTTAGTAATGAATAATTAATAACCTGCCTTTGCCGGCAGGCAGGTGAAAAAATTAATAATTCACTCTATTCATTGTAACGCTGCAACTAGTAAGTATAAGTAGTAAAACAAATTTCAATTTTTAAAAAAAATAAACGCAGCAAAGCTGCCCAAGTCCTAAGAACTATCATTAATTATTTCACCTGCCTGCCGGCAAAGGCAGGTTATTAATTATCCATTATAAATGTTTGATTTAGACAAGTGGCAAGAAATATTTCTAACAATACGTAAACATAAGTTACGTACATTCCTAACAGCACTCGGTGTCTTTTGGGGAATATTCATGTTAGTGCTATTAAGAGGCGCAGGCAAAGGATTAGAAAATGGAGTACTAGGTCTGTTTGGAAATATTGCTAAGAACAGCATGTTTGTAGGAACTCGAAAAACATCTAAACCTTATAAAGGATTTCAACCAGGTCGCTACTTACAAATGACGATGGATGATATGGATGCCATCACCAATGCATTTCCAGATAAAATTCAATACATGGCACCACGGATGTGGATGCCTTCAGGTGAAATGAGTCGAGGTAATAAAAAGGGTGCTTACGGTATGGGTGGCGAAGGTCCCGAGTATTTTAAGATTGACCCGATGGTGTTGACAGAAGGAAGATTTATCAATCACTTTGACATGAGGGAAAAACGTAAAGTCGTTGTTATAGGAAAACGAGTTAGAGAAGTTTTATTTGACAAAGATGAAAAAGCCGTAGGCGGTTATGTTACATTTCAAGGTGTAGATTATCGAGTCATTGGTGTTTTTAGATCTGATCGAAGAGGTGAAGAAGGCGTAGAAGATGAAGAGAATACTTACTTACCATTGACCACAGTTCAAAAAATGAGGAACCGTCCGAATCATGTTAGTATGTTTTCATGTTCGATGTATCCTGATGTTTCGGCTGCCGAATTAGAACCTAAAATTTTAAGTCTATTAAAAGAGCGACACAAAGTTGCGCCCAATGATGACCAAGCATTTTGGTCTAATAATATGGAAGAAGAGTTTGGCGAAGTGATGGGTTTGTTTAATGGAATTGCATTTATAGTTTGGTTTGTAGGTATTGGAAGTTTGATGGCAGGTGTAATTGGCGTTGGTAATATTATGTTGATTTTAGTCAAAGAAAGAACTAAAGAAATCGGTATTCGAAAAGCATTGGGTGCGACTCCTAGTTCCATCATTAGTATGATTTTATTGGAGTCTGTTTTTATCACTACGATTGCGGGTTACTTAGGATTAATAGTCAGTACGGGACTTATCATTTTGATGGACCAAGCAATAGGTGATGGTGGCGATGGCTTTTATGCTAATCCTGAAGTAGATCTTAATGTTGGAGTTACGGCTTTGATTATTTTAGTTATTTCAGGTGCGTTGACTGGATTGATACCTGCGTTACAAGCTGCGAATATTAATCCTGTGGAGGCGTTGAAGGATGAGTAAATTTAGTGATGAGCTAGGAGTGATGAGTGGTCGATAATATTTGTATTGGCTTCGCCAATTTATTTTTTTAATGTAAAATCATTGTTATAATTTCTGAGAGAGCAAAATAGATATGTAAAACAAAATATACACATGAATTCTGATAATGAAAATATTACGTTTTTGAAATGGTGGGAAGGAAAAAGAATTAGGTTTAACATAATCTTATTAGTGATATTTGCAGTTTTCTTAAGTTTTCTTTATTTCAAATATTCTCCTGATCCTAGATATATCAATCATTGGATAAAACAATCATTAAGTTCTTTTCTTATTGTGAATTTTATTTACTCAATGTTTTCTATAGTATCTTATTTTTTTAACTCTTCAGAGAACGAATTAGGAAATAAGAAGCAGAGTGAATTTTTGAAAAATAAATCCTTTTGGAGATTTCTTCTGTTTATTCAATTTGTAATAGCTGTTTTGGTAATTTTTATTATGGTTTTAGGAACTCCATTACCACTTATAATACCAGAAGGTATGTATTATTACTAAATGATTTATAACATTGTATTTACAAAAAGTATCTTTTATAAGTTATCGTTTTTGAAATAGTGAAACAAACATATAAATTTTAATATCTCTTTGCGTAACTCTATAAAGTTACGCACTATCAAAGTACTCAAAAAATTACGTTATGAACAAAGGTTGTTTAATTGGATTTGGTTTATTTTTATTAATTGCTACGGCAGGTCTAGTTTATTATTTCCAAACTAAAGATGGAAATAGCGATGAGAAAATTGAACTGACTAAAGCTACCATCGACAACATCATCAAGAAGACTGTTGCCACAGGTTCTATCAAACCTCGAAAAGAAATTAGTATCAAACCTCAGGTTTCGGGAATCGTTGATCAGTTATATGTGGAAGCTGGTGCTATAGTTAAGAAAGGTCAAAAGATTGCTCGTATCAAACTCGTACCAAGTCAGGTCAATATTAATAATGCTCAAAGTAGTGTACAACTTGCCAACATCCGTTACAAAGATGCGCAACGAGAACTCGAAAGACAACGTGGAGTTTTTTCTCAAAAACTAGATGTGGAAAATGCGAAAATCAATTTTGAAAATGCACAGAAAGAAGAGGAACGACAAAAAGCATTATTCAATGAAGGTGTGATTTCGGAAGTAGAGTATAACAGATTTTCACTTGATATGAATTTGCGAAAAGCGCAATTAGAAAATGCAAAAATCAGTTCTTCTAATGTTTTAAAACAATTTGAAACGGAAGTCGATATTAGAAAACAAGAGTTGGAAGCGGCGAAGGATAACTTGGCACTTCTCCGAGAAGGTGCGACTAAAAATTCGAAACAAGTTTCGAACATTGTAGTTTCGACTGTAAATGGGATGGTCTTGGATATTCCTATCGAAGAAGGTTCTTCGGTAATCGAAAGAAATAATTTTAATGAAGGAACGAACATCGCAAGTGTTGCGGATATGAATTCTTTGATTTTTGAAGGTAACGTAGATGAGTCTGATGTTGGAAAATTAAAAGAAGGCATGTCTCTCGAATTGACTGTTGGTGCTATCGAAAATGAAACATTCGATGCGACTTTAGAATACATCGCACCTAAAGGAGTTATCGAAGAAGGTACTGTGAAATTTGAAGTCCGTGCTGCTATCAAACCTACTAATGAAACTTTTCTTCGTGCTGGTTATAGTGCAAGTGGCGATATTATTCTTAGCCGTAAGGATAGTGTTATAGTTATCAATGAAAGAGATTTGATTGCCTCAAAAGATTCTGATTCTACTTTTGTACAATTAAAAGTAGGTGATAATGATTTTAAGAAAACTCAAGTTCAGATTGGTTTGTCTGATGGAATTTTAGTGGAAGTGACAAATGGATTGGATACGACTCAGCAAATTAAGGTATTGAAGAATGGCGGTTAAGTAATAGAATACAGATGCCGCGGATTGAGCGAATTAAAGCGGATTTTTTTCTTCTAACTTGTTTTCTAAAAATATAAACAAGTCAAGAGGTCAATCCGCTAAAATTCGCTCAATCCGCGGCATCTGTGTTCTATCAAAATTCTCTTCAAAACTTCCCCCCATAATTTTTGGATTTCAAACAATAAAGGTTTACTTTTGAAACAAATTGTTTCATCAAGAACAATAGCCTATTTCACCCTCCTAGAGTTACAATATTTAAACATACTAAGAACTTGGTTAAATTTTATTCATTAAAGTCTAAACAGGTTTTAAAAAGAAACACCCATGTCAGTCAAATTTTTTAATTTGAAAGGCGGACTATTGCAAGAGACTTCGAGCAATAAGTATCCACTATTTCATTTTATCAAAGCAGGTTTCCCCTCCCCCGCCGATGATTATTTAGAATCCAAACTAAGTTTGGATGAGTTGATTATTAAAAATCCGCCCTCCACATTTTTTGTACGAGTCGAAGGTTTTTCCATGATTGATTCAGGAATTTATCCCAACGATATTTTAGTCGTTGACAAATCACTAACTGCCAAAATCAATGATGTCATTGTCGCTTTACTCGACGGTGATTTTACTGTAAAAAGATTTATACGAGTCAACGGAAAGTATTTTTTAAAATCCGAAAACAAAGGTTTTCAAGACATCCCTATTGATGAACATAGCAACTTTATAGTTTGGGGCGTAGTGACTTATGTTATTCACAAACCTATCGTACTATGAAGTATTTTGCTTTGGTTGATTGCAATAATTTTTATGCCTCGTGTGAAAGAATTTTCCGACCTGACCTTGCGGAAAAACCAATTGTTGTTTTAAGTAATAATGACGGTTGTATCATTGCTCGTTCCAACGAAGCGAAAGCTTTAGATATAGATATGGGTCTTCCTTATTGGAAAATCAAAGATGTTATCAAACAACATGATGTCAAAGTTTTCTCTAGCAACTATCCACTCTATGGAGATATATCGGAACGGATGACTAATTTTTTAACTCAGCGTTGTTCTGATATTGAGGTGTATAGTATTGACGAATCGTTTTTGGTTTTTTCATTTTATCAACAGACGGAAGCGTCTTTAATTCAACATTGTAAAAAGTTAAAACAAGACATTTACAAATCTATTGGGATGCCTGTTTCGATAGGAATTGGTCGTACCAAAACTTTATCCAAACTCGCCAATCACATCGCTAAAAAATATACTGATGATGGTGTCTATTTTTTACATCCCAATGATTCGATACTTGAAAGAATTGGAATTGAAAAAATTTGGGGAGTCGGTAGTGCTTACAAAAAGCGACTTGGAAATATAAATATTTCAACTGTTGCTCAACTTTCTAACGTTCAAGATTCTTGGATGAAAAGTGAATTTGGAGTAGTCGGTTTACGCATGATAAAAGAACTGAACGGTTGTTCTTGTCTCGCCCTTGACCCACCTACTAGTAGTCGTAAAAATGTAATGGTTTCCAGATCATTCCGTAGAGATGTGTATGAGTTGGATGAATTAAAAGAAGCTATTAGTGTGTACGCAACTCGACTCGGAGAAAAATTACGACGGTATAATCAAGCTGCGGAAGTGCTTACTATTTACCTCTCTGCCAATTCATTTAAAAATAAAAGAAAGGATGGACGAGTTTATTTTTCTCGAACAATAGCGTTGCCAATTGCTACGAGTAATACAAACGATTTAATCAAATGGAGTTGTAAAGCAATCGAATCGCTCTATGAAAAAAATACGAATTATAAAAAGACAGGCATCCTTGCAAGTCATCTAAAACCTGCAAATCAAATTCAAATGCATTTATTTAAATCTACGAATCAACATTTAAAAAATAAAAAACTGATGAAGGCAATGGACAAAATCAATAAGTCCAATGGTAACAATACCGTTTACTTTGCCTCGTGTAATCGGCAACAAAGTTGGTCAAGAAAAGCAGAATGGGAATCACCTAAATATACTACTCGATGGGAAGATTTATTGACTATTGATTTGAAATAAAAAGAGGGAACGTTACGCTGAGGGACAATGTCATTGACATAAGAATTGAGTGCCTCCGTGGAACTCTGTGAAATAGCTCTCTAACTTGGCTATTTCACAGAGTTTCACAGAGATTTTTCACAGAGTTTCACAGAGAAAAAAGCTTATGTCAATGACATTGCGCTGAGGAGAGACAGATTTGAGAAATCTGTTCCACTCGTAAGCGGAATGACGAGTTAACTTGTTATCCTTTGGTCTAATTTACTTCGTAAGTGTTTTTAATTTAAAAAAATAAAAATCACTCAAAATTAAAATTCAAGTATTTTATAACAACGTATTTACGAAGTAAATAAAACAAATTAATTCGTCAACCTATACACTCATACACATAAACACTTATACACACAAGCAACAAGATTGAGCAAAAAATAAACGGGCATTCGATAATTAAACCAAATACCCGTTTGTATATTTAAAGATTCATATACATTAGGAAACCCTTTAATAATTTCGTTAGAAATATTAAGTGAGTGAAAAATTCTGCGACAACAGAATTGAATTGACGGTGGTTGGGAGTAAGTAAAATTTCGGTAAGAGGGAAAAAAGGAAAGCTATTATTTCTTTCTTACAAATATATGTAAAAAAGGCTATGTAATGAAATCGTCGAAACGATTTCATATTTATTTTTTTTGAAGTTGTTTTTAAATTTATAGAATTGAGTTAGAGTATGCTCTAAATCAAAAATTGGTTTTGACAAAAAGCCAAAACCAATTTTATATATAATATTTCAAAAATAGAACAGATTACTATTTTGAAACAGTAATCAAACCTGTCTCTAAATCATTACTCCAATTATTAGCTTGATCTCTCAATCTAATTTTAAAAGTAGTTTGTTCTGTCTCATTATCATCATCAAGTAAGATCGTATGATTCAATACTATATCTAAAGTTCCTTGAATTGAAATATCAGCTCCTTGAGGCGCTCTAGGTGAGACATGATATTCAAAGAAAAATAAATCTGGATCACGCGTATCTCTTAACTCAATTACAGTCTCATCAGGATCAAGTGAACCAATATCACCATCGCCATCTATATAATTTATTTGAAAGACAATAGAATCCAAATACTGTTTTGGATCCTGTGGAGCAAAACTTAACAAGGTTATTTCTGGAATATCTGAAATAGCATCATTTGGATCATCTTCAATAGTCGTAGAAGATGTTTTAGTACATGAAAATAATCCAACAACTATAATAGAACATAAAATATATAAAAAGTATCTCTTTGTTAACATTTTAAATTATTGAATATAAAATGAAAAATAAGTTTGTAAAAACTGTTGCGATGATGTAGTCGGAATTTCTGTCGGTGTAGGATGATCATTATCCTGAACATAAAAACGCATAAAAACTAAATCACCTTGCTCAAATCCATGATCAGCAGGATTGAAAGTAATATTTTGATAATATGGAATTTGAAGGGGAAAAGGATCACTATAAAAACTAGTATAAAACTCAGGAAACGGAGAGACATCCAAATCGAATTCTACTGCATTATTAAAATTATAAGGATTATCGGATAACATCATTTTATTGTAGCTCAATGTATTTCCTTCTTTAAGATTACCCAAAGCATTAAAAACATCTTCTTGCAAATCTATAAGATTGACATCATCAACTACCCCAAACCATAACTCAATATTTTCACCAAATGGCGCAGTAAATGGTTTGTAAGTTGAATTTCTATTATCATCTACTCTTTCATCATTCGATTCTGGTAAAAAAGCAACAAGCCCTGTACTTACTGGAGAAAGATTCACTTCATCGGATAAATTTCCAAACAAATCAGGAGCACCTGCAAGTATCCAATTTTCTATTATTTCCAATTGTCTAGCAGGTAATGGATCTCCACTCGAAGGCATCAATTCAAAATTTGGAGGATTATGTTCCGTAATTCTTCTCCACATCATAGAAGACTCAGGCTCACCTGGAGTAATTCTATATGGTATAGGATCTACTGGATAGTTCTTATTTATTTCATGTTTTACTAATGTATTATAAGAACTCTGTACCGTTCTAAAATCAGGCTCAAATGTTCCATCATGGCAACCAGGTCGATTACATGATTCGGAAAGTATATAATGATGAATTCCAGGGAATGTAGTAGAATCTAAGGTTTGACTTAAAAAAACAACTGGATCGTAGTTGACTGTGTCAAAAGGATTCGTAGGAACATTAGGATCTTCAATATCTATTTCAACTAATTTATCCTTACAAGAAGTAAAGGATAAAAGAACAATTATTATAAAGAAAAAGAATTTGTGTAAGTGTTGTAAGTTCATAGTTTATGTTTTTATATAAATGCTTCAGATAGCACCCTTCCCGGAAGAAGAGAATCTGAGATTTGATCTTTAATGCCAAGTACATGTGCAATTGTTGCAACTGTATCCAAATTAGAATAATAAGTAGGATCAGATGGATGAGGACCAACTTGTAAGTCTTGTACAACTTTGTCAGAAGGACCAACAACTAGTGTAAACATTTTTCTAGTATTAGCATCCACTTCTGTATCACTATGATCATACGCACCTAAATCATTAATATCTCTAATACTATTTGTCACCTCATTTCTACCATGTTCTGGCATACAAACCATTATCGTATCATTGGCTAATACAGGGTGACTTTGGATTTTATCCCATAACCAACCTACGGCATAATCAGCTTTGTGGAGATTATCAATATATCTTGTAAAGTTACTATGACATGCGTCAAGGTTGTTAGTATTCACAACAAGTAACTCAGGAGTAAATGTATCTAATACTTGCCATGCGGTGCTTAATGCTCTTAAGTCACCATTTAATTGAGAATAATCATTGCTTGGTATTGGAATATCAATACTTTGATTAGAAAATTCAGAAACCTTATCGAAAATAAAAGACTTAATTAATTCTTTATCCTGAGCTGAGTTAAAAATACCGGGTAATTGACTTTCATCAACTTGAAAATTGCTATTTAATAATTGCCTAACTTCTCTCACCATTTGAGCTTCATTAGGATGGAAAGCTGCAATTGCATTAAATTGATTCAAACCAGCATCTCCAAATAATTCAGCAGAATTTAAAAAATTAGCACCATACTGTGCTCCATAATCTATGTGTTTACTATAATTCAAAGAACGATCTGTGCCTTGTCCATTAGATACCCACCAAGCATTCATTGCACTTTTTGCAGGGTCAGAATGTTTTCTATAATACTCAAACACAGTTGGAACATCAGGGTTAACAGGATTATTAATTCCTGTACGAAAGTTATTTCCAGTAATAGCTATGGCATGACCATTATAATGATTAGGATAAGGTCCTTGATAATGTACATTTTTGAAAAGAGTACCTTGCTTACTCAAGGGTTGACTTAAAATAGGGGCAAATTGATCATATATTATATTACTCGTTGGAGCGGCGCCTTCAAGCATATTGTTCATTACATTACCTTCAGTAGCGAGTCCTTGATCTGCTAAATATCTTTGCTCTACAGATTCTTGTATTCTAAGTCCACCTGCAAATAATACATATACTACATGGTTAACTAATCTAGTTCCAGTTGCAGCAAATAATCTCCCTGTAGGTAAAATGTAAGGAATCCCAACTGTACCCGCAGCAGCAAGTCCCGCTTTCTTAATAAAATTTCTACGTTTCATAATAAGTGGTTAAGAGATTTTAATAAAATTTATATTCGTTAGAGGTAGTGAAGGCATGATAAATTAACATAGGAGTCAAATCAATATTACTTTCTATGAGTTTTTTTAATTCAAAAACTTCGTATGATGAAGGTTCTCTCTGATAAAATCTCAGGTAAGTATCATTTATAAAACTTTCAATATCTAAACGCATCTCATCATCAGATACGATAATTACATTGGAACTTGAAAGAAGACTATTGGATATTATTTCCGCAGAAAGCTGTTTGTCTCCAATAGCATAATCCAATAAACTCAAATCTGATAAATCATTTAACTGTACTGTAGATTGAAAATAATGAGAATATATAGTCGAAATAAACTGCTCTGAAGTTTTTACTTTATTTTTATCTAGGTTTGACTGATAAATCTTTTCAGAATTAATATCGAAAATATAATTATCTACAATAGTTTCATTTATTATTGTTTGGTCTGTTCTACAACTAAAGAAAAAAACAATAAAGGATAACAATAGCAAATACCTCATTTTGATTATTATTTTTTTGTTAAAAACCTGAATATTCATCAGATGTTAATACTTGAGCTTGGATATCTTGATAAGTACTTCCTTGAGTCATCAGAATTGTATTAATTGTTAATTCATCTGAATCTGGTAACCGAGATAATCCTAGCTGATATATATCAACAACCAACCCTTCATAAAACGAAGTTGAATTAACTACTATATTGATAAAATCAGCTTTACTACTTCCATCTTGAAATAACACAATAGATGGAACTCCATTATTCATATTTACCCCTGCGCTTAACTCTGCATCATTGGGTAATCTTTTTATAAAATTTTCAAAACATGACAAAACAAGATTAGTAGCTCCATCATTAACTTCATCATATATTTTACTTATAGCTATTCTAAACATCGCCTCGTTAATGGTAATCTCATTATTTTTATAATCGGCTGCTAGTGTAAATAGCTTTTCCATTCCTTCAATCTCTAACTCATAAAGAGCTGTCAATACTGGATCATTATTTTGGATAGCATTATTGAGCCAATTATTATATACATCTATTCTACCTTGTATATACTGAAATGACCCACGTTCAATTAAAAAAGTATTTCTATATATTTCAAAAAATCGATCATAATATTCATCACTTCCCATTAATAACTCCACATAGTCTTTCATATTCTGTTCTATCATGTCATCTTGATTTAGCAGACTAACCCCGGCATCCAATTCCGCATCAAAAGGCTCTCTTCCATACAAATCAGTATACAACTTATTCACATAGTTTTTTAACTGCACCGTATTCACACCTGAGAACGGTGGAGGTTCATTGCCTTCCACTACTTCATTAACATGTGTTTTATTAAAAACAGTCTCATTCTTAATGCAACCATTGCATAGTACAACCAAGAAGAGAATAGTTAAAATTCTAGTCATTTTTATAAAATTTTGTGAAAAACGGAAATAAGCTGTGAGTTGTATTTTGCTTGAGGGAATAAAAGTCAAAGGTAATGGTTTAATAAGAAACATGAAAGTCGATGTCACACTTTATGATAAAACTATCATACAAACTACATTTTTTCATGTAAGAAACCATTTTCAAAAAACGTCACATTTTTAGTACTCCTAATCAATGTGTATTAATAAAGAACGTGTACTCACATCAGTAAGTACACGTCACATCCATCATTACTAAAATTCTTAATTATTTTATTTTAGCTATTTCTTTGGAAAGTTGACTCCTTGAAGGATCTTTTACAAAACACCATTCATCACAATCTTCTATTAAATCTTCAAACTCTTGCTCATTGTTAATCGTCTGTAGAGTATCATCTGTTAATATTACATCAAATGGAAAAACAAAAGTTACATCTTCATCTACAGTAGGATTCGCATCGTACCAATCTTCCACTACTGTTTCCCCTTCATCTAAACTATTGATTGCAACTATACTACTATCAGGAAATACTAATTCTAGTGGGAAATCAAAAGTAAAACAATCTTCTATCGAACCATCGTCATCACAATTTTCAAAAAGTGCTTCTAAATCATCATCATTATTTATAGTTACTGGCGTACCGTCATCTAGTACTGCATCTACTGGGTAATCCAATGTTGGGTCTTCATCAGAAGTTGGATTAGCATCATACCAATCTTCAACAGTATCAATCAATTCATCATCTGAGTTGACTTCAATATTATTACCTCCAGGCAACACAACTCTGATTGGGTAAGCAAACTCAAAACAAAATTCAATTTCATCATCGTATTCACATACTTCAAAATCAACTACTCCATTACACTCTGCTACACAGGCATTAGGATAAACTTCTCCATCATCAGTACATACAGGAATCAAAAGTTCTTCTAGTTCATCATCTGAAAGTCCTGCTAAAATAGCTTCTAACTGAGCGATAATTTCTCCTTCATTTGCAGTCCAATCTACATTAGCAAAAAGGTCAAAACAATCACAGTAATTTATGTCTAAGCTATCATTTTCCATTCCTTCGCTGCCTCCAAGCTCAAGCAATGAAACTACTTCATTTCCAATAATTACAGTTTCATTTGGTACTTCAGTTGTTGTTTCTGGAGTTGGTAAATCTTTATCTTTTTTACAAGAAGTAAATAGGCTGGCAAACATTGTAATTGCAAAAATAGTAGCGGTGATTTTAATTAAGTTTTTCATGTAATTTGATTTTAAATTTTTAAATTAGGTAATATTATTTCAGGCGAAAATGTGTCATCACACATCGCTATGTTTTGTTCTTTTAGTAAAATTGATGGAAGTAATTCTTAGAGGAAAAGTATCTCTCTTAATTACATACACAAGACAAATGGATTTTTAAAATCCCCTACTTAGTTTTTAATTTATTTAAAAAAAAGAAAACTATTCAGCTCTGCTGAATAGCTAAAACTGAAAAGAATAATTAAAAGATGGGATAACTATTGGAGAAAAAGAAATAGGAACTTCATCATAAGATGATACCGTTCCGTCAGGTTCAAAGTTCGGGTAGCGTTCATATATAGAAGCGTTTCTACGGAAGTATGCATTATAAAAACTTAGACCTAAATTATGTGTACCATAGCTTTTTTGAAAAATCCAATTTGCTCTTATATCTAATCGATGGTAAGGATCATTTCTTTTTTGGTTAAATTCTCCAGGCTCGAAAAATTCTTCAAAATCAATTTGGTCATCCCCCAAACTATTAATTACATCATCATATATACGAGGACTACCTGAGTAATAAGTCCATGTCAATCCCAAATCAAATCTTTTTGTAGCATTCCAATTTAATCCTAGTTTCCATGAATGGCGACGGTCATATTGAAAAGGAAAAGATTTACCTAAATTAAATTCTTCAAAATGTCTCTCAGATTTAGACAAAGTATAATATGCGAAAGCATAGACTTTTTTAAATTCTTTCTCTAACGAAAATTCAACTCCATAAGCAGTTCCTGTTCCTTGTATAAAAGTTGAATCTTCTAAAGTCAATTCCGAAAATTGAAAAATAGATTTATTTAACAAGACAAGTCTATTCATTTTTTTATAAAATCCTTCTACACCAAATTTTAATTTTTTAGAATTTGAATATTGAAATCCTAATGATGTTTGCCAAGCCGATTGAGGTCTAATATCATCTACCGATGGAATCCAAATATCAATTGGCAACCCAAATCCTGAGTTAGTTAACAAATGCAAAAACTGACTATTCCGAACTATTGAAGCATTTGCTGACCAATTTTTAGACAACAAATATTTAGCTGATAATCGAGGTTCAATAGTAGGATATAAATTACCATCATTATTCCCAAACAAATTCAAACGTACGCCCACATTAGCTTTCAGCGATTCTGACAATTTAATTTCATCTTCTATATAGCCATAAAGATTTGCTGCCCTATATTGATTCTCCTCACCGTTTTCATTAAAAAGATCATCTAATACTGGTTCTATAATTTCAAAATCAGGATTTTCTATTCTCTTAGAAACATCTTCATTTCCATATCCAAAATAATATCCCAATATACCTCCTCCAAAACGCAAATAATGTTTTGGCGAATGAACAAAGTCAAAATCAATCTTTAATCCTATATCTGATATATGATTTTCATATTTTAAAAACAATTCATTATATCGAACCAATGTATCATTTTCTAAACGTGTATCAGTTTCAAGAGTACCAAAATTAAAATCAAATCGACTATACGTAAGAGTAGTGTTAGAAAACAATCGATTATTGTATAAATGATTCCATCTAAGAGAAAGAATATCATTTCCCCAATTAATTTTAGATTCTTGACTATATGTATTCAATTGAAATACTGAATCAGGTGAGGTTCTCCATCTGCTAGATGTTCCATCATCATCAACTGTAAAAATATCTTTCCCTGAATAGACACTTAAATAGAGTTTATCTTTATCTGAAATAGCATAATGTAATTTTGCATTTATATCATAAAATCTAAGATTAAGACCAAGACCTTCTTCATCTACTGCTATTTTGACTAATTCATTATAAACTCCTAAATGAGAAAATCGACTCGTTACATAAAATGCTAATTTATCTTTTAGGATAGGACCTTCCAAGGTTAATCGACTGCTCAATAATCCTGGTGATATTTCTCCTGAATACTTTTTAGTATTCCCTTCTTTCGTTCTCACATCTAGTACAGATGAGATTCTTCCTCCGTATCTTGCAGGTGCATCTCCTTTATAAAGTTTGGCACTTTTTATAGCATTAGAATTATATACAGAAAACAATCCTAACAAATGATTGGGATTATAAATACTCACTCCATCCATCAAGGTAAGATTCTGATCTACATTTCCACCTCTTACATAAGTTCCTCCAAGTCCGTCCACTCCTGATTCTACACCTGGAAGAAAATTAATCTGTTTCATCAAATCTCCTCCTCTACCCAACATTGGCATTGACTTTAATTTCTCTATAGATTCTCTATTCGTGTTGTAAATCTCCTCTGACTCTGCTATTAATTCATTAGTTGTAACAATGACTTCCGAAAGTGTAAGTGATGGTTCGAGTACAATACTTTTTTCAATATTTTTATTCAGCTGCAAAACCTCTTTCACCTCTTCACATCCTAAGTATCTGTAGTATAATTCTGTTTGTCCTTCTGGCAAAGTCAAACTATAAAATCCATATTCATTAGTCGTTGTTCCTTCTCCATATTTGGGACTATATATTGTTACAGCAATCAATCGTTCGCCCGAACCTTCCTCTTCAATATATCCACTTATGGTAAATTTCTTTTTCTCTTTAGGTTGAGCGCGAGTAATAATTATTTGATTTTGATCGACTTGATAATCTACTGAAGAAGTGGCGAGTAGCTCTGATAAAATATTTTCAATTGTTTCATCTTTCGCCTCAAGTGAAATCGTTTTCCAACGACTAAAAAACTTATTACTGTAAGCAATAGAAATTTTTGCCTCCATACTTAATTGACGAAGTGCATCTTTGACCAATATATTTTTTACAGAAAAATCTATTCGTTTTTCTAAAGGCTGTTGAGCATTTAAAAAAAGAAAAAAGAAAAGTGTAAGGATAGTAATGATGGTTTTTTTCATAGACTGTTGTTTGGGAAAAAGTTTTGAAGAAGGGAAAAAGGGAAGACGGATTTGAGAAGTATGTTCCGCTCGTAAGCGGAATGACGAATTAACTTGTTACTTACTTCGTTACTACATACACGCAATTGCGACCGTATGAGAGTAATTGTCGTTGTATGATTTTTTACACACCGCTTCTATTTTAAATTTCAAAACTATCTATTCCTACCATTTTTATTTCTTGTTCGTAAACATCTTCGATTATTCTTTTTACCAATTTTTCTATTCGTTTTTTATCTGTTCCCATATCTACTTGATAAATCGGAATGTTATCTAAAATAACAAATTTAAAATCTTTGGAGTATTCTTGTTTTTTAAATTTACTTATTTCTTCTAAATTTTCTTCGAATGATTCATCAAAAGATAAATCTAATCCAAACCCTTTTATATTATCTTCTTTAGATTCCAACATATTGCTATTTACAATTTGAAATAGTGTTGTATTTGGAGAACTTATATTTATTGCAAAGCCTTTATCTTTTTGAATATATTCTTTTTCAGCGTGAACTAACTCATCAATCAATCTATCGGAAAAAGGTTTGTCGAATATTTCTTTGTCTTTAAATAATTCATGATGATTTAACCGCTGCATTATTTCAATTACTCTTTCTTTTGTAATTGGTTTTGATTGGTCTTCTTTAAATTTACTATCCTCATCAATCTTTATTTCAATTTCCAATTCATCAAAAGCTTGAATTATTACTTTTGATTTTAGACCTTCGGATTTTGAGTAAAAAGGAATTTGGCTTAGAAGTTCTCCATTTAATTCTACTCTTTCACCCTTTTTTAATTGCTCAAGATTATTTTTAAAATCTTCACTTGAAATTTGCACCCAGACTTTCCAACAAAAAAATGGTTCGTCTAAATTTTCCATATCAATTAAGATATAACCATTTCCTAAAAGTGATTCTTTATCTATGATACATAACCCTTTCATATCATGAATTCGACTTTCCCTTTCTTCTTCTGGTATTTCCGAAATTAAATCTGGCAACGGACTTTCTATACCTCTATAAACATTATGGTTTTTTCCACATATTTCGCATTTATATTTCTTCATAGCTTTTTCTTTTCCCTACTTGTATTTAACGTAAGTGTATTGTTTTAAATAAATAAAAAAACTTACGAAGTAAGTAACAAGTTAATTCGTCATTCCGCTTACGAGCGGAACATACTTCTCAAATCCGTCTTCCCCTTTTCCCTTATTCCTACGGGCATTTTCCTCCTTCCAATCGGAATCTTTTTTCACCAATATGAACTAACTTTAATTCAAATACTTTGCATATAGCATCAAGTACTTCTTGTCGTCGAGGTGAATTAAAAATACTACCAAATGGGCAATTTGACAACTTTTTATTCGCTAATATCAGCTCTATGTCAAAATGTTTTCCAACATCGTACAATACTTTTGACAGAGAAGTATCATCAAAATCCAATACATCGCTTTGCCATGAAATAGTATTGAAATCTTTGATTCTACCTTTTGAATATTTATCCGTTTGATTGTTGTGGATTCCAATTTCATTAGCAACTAAAACTAATGGTTTTACCTCATTTTTCTTTCCCAAAGAAACCTTTCCAGTTTTCACAACGACTTCCGTTTTCGTCTCATCATAAGCACTTACTTGAAATGAAGTTCCCAATACTTTAACCTCACTATCTCTTGTCGTTATAATAAATTGCTTTTGAGAATTTTTAGTAACATCAAAAAACGCTTCTCCTTCCAAAGTTACTTTTCGATAATCACCCTCCATCTGATGAGGGTAAGTCAATTTAGAGTTTTCATTCAACCATACTTTTGAGTTATCAGCTAGTTGCACTTCTTTCTCTTCTCTTTCTCCAGTTTCCAAAACTAACATTTGAGCTTCGCTCTGATTATTATTTAAAATAAAAAACGCACCTGCCAATAATAAAACGGCTGCTGCAACACTCAACGGTTTCCACCAAGATGTTTTCTTAGTAGAAGCAGTAGGCATTGTTTTTATAATCGCTTCTTTTTTATCAGTTGTTTCAACTTTTAATTCAGTTTGAATTCTATTTTGAAGTTGAGCAAAATCTTTATCTAAATCTACATCAAAGTC
>JALZVK010000367.1 GCA_023301005.1 Saprospiraceae bacterium
GCCAGCTATATAGCTGGCCTTTTTTATTTATGAACTTAATGACTAGTCTTTTGCAGTCTTAAAAGGACCAGACGCAAAAGGAGATCCTAGCATCTCTCTAATTTGTTTTTCTTCAGCACTATTAATATTAACAGTGTTATTTCTATTACCTAATCTCTGAGCAACAGAATAAGAACCTGAGTCATTTAGACTAGGAGCTTTGCTTTTACTAAGATAGCTGACTCTTAAATAAACATCACCAAGCTTTACCGGGTCACCTTCTTCAATTGGCTCAGGTATTAATACTTTTTTATTCTTAACGAATGTTCCATTAGAACTATTTAAATCTTCGATATAAACAGCTCCTTCTTTAACAAATATTCTAGCGTGATTTCTAGAAGCCATTCCACTAGGTAGGTAGATATCACTCTCTGGATCTCTTCCTAGGGTGATGAGATTCTTATCAACAGAAAACTCAACGACAAAACCATTTGGACCTCTAACTTGTACTTTTATCATATCTTAGACCTTCTCCTACTATAACTAGGTCGACAGTTTAGAGAAAATACTTAAGTAAATGCTTTTATAACCACAGGAAGCTAGAACAAGAAAAAAAATGAATAAGACAAGGGACTTATTAGACTACAACTCTAAGAAAGTTCCGTGTGCAGGAGGGATGTTCAAATAGACTCTTTGTCTTCTAGAGTTTTTAGCTTTTGCCTTATATTTATCTAGAACTGCAAGCACATCTTTAATTCTCTTTTTTTCTTTATCGTTAACGTATAGTTGTCGGATTTTTGGTAGAGCCAAATAACCAAAGTAGGCAAGAGTTCCTCCTTCCTTCAAACTCTTAATAAGCATCTCCAAAATTTCATCAACTAGCTCAGGAGGGAAGTTCATAAAAGGAAGGCCACAAAAAATAACGTCATACTTTTCATTCTCTTCAACTTTTAACTCTCTTATGTCTGAATTAAACAGCTTAACATTTGAAGCCTTACCATTTAAGTCCCCTAGTAGCTTCTCTAAGTGCTTAGAGAATTTTTCGTTAATTTCATAAACATGAAACTCGTCGTCTTTTTGAATTAAATCAATTACTTTTTTGGTAAGAACTCCTGTTCCTGCTCCTGCTTCCAAGATTCTTATTGGCTCTTTTTTCTCAGGCATCGCTTTTACAAGCTCATTCACTAAGAAACGTGAACTTGGAATAACACTACCGATATCTTTAAAAGAACTTGGTAGTTCAACAAAAAAAGCTAAATAATCTGAAATCATACTGTGCTCGACTTAATATTAAATTCTATTTTTACTACTGTTATTAACCACGGTTGCAATTGCCACAAACTAAATTTCCAAAAGAATAGCAGCAATTAAAGGGAAAACAATAGTGGCATCACTTTGAATTATTGAATAACTACTCTTAGTGCTTAGCTTATCCCAAGTAATCTTCTCCTTACCTCCTGCTCCACTATAAGAGCCAAAAGACATTGGCGAAGAACTTATCTCAGTAAAGCTGGCCCAGTCCATTACATTGTCTAAATATAAATCATGTTTTAGAGAAGGCACAACACAAATTGGAAAATCTCCAGCAATTCCACCACCAAGCTGGAGAAAAGCGATACCAGGCTTTTCTGAGCTCTTTTTATACCAATCATACATAGAGTGCATATAGCTAACTCCGCTCTTCACTACAGAAGAAGAAATCTCTTCTTTTTTATCATAGCTATAAGCGGCAAAAATATTACCCACCGTGCTATCCTCCCAACCAGGCACTACAACTTGGATACCCTTTTGCCACGCAGCATAAGCCCAACAATGAAGTGGATTACTTGTAGGATCTGGCTTAATTACACCTTCTTCAAATAATCTAAACATATACTCATGAGGTAGAAAGCTTTGATTGTTTTTTGTCGCTTCTTTCCAATACTTATTTAGAAGTGGTTCAATAATTTTTACACTTTGCTCTTCAGGTAAAAATGTATCGGTAATTCTTCTATAACCAGCATCTCTTAACTCTGCTTCTTGATTAGGTGTTAAATCAGTATAATTTGGAATATATTTATAGTGCGAATGCGCAACATAGCGATAAAAAGATTCTTCAAAGTTAGCACCAGTAGCCGATATTCCATGAATCTTATCTTTTCTAATTAGCTCAGCTAAAACTTTACCAACTTGAAAAGAGCTAAGCGCTCCGGCAATACTTAAAAATATTTTACCACCCGAGTTAAGAAAGTCTTTTAGCTCATAAGCAGCCTTAACTGCAGTGCCTGCATTACAGTGCTTTAGTGCATACGCACAGTAGTCACTTACAGGAGTTTTACTACTATTAAAGCTCAACTCACCGCTACTTAGTGGGTCAAAATCTGAGTATTGATTCTCGGATAAGATGAATGATTGTAATTCTTTAGAAAGCTGTTTCATTTTGAAGTTATTTTTAGAGCTAGTTTAAATATTTTTAAGGTTTTAAAGTCAAATCGCTATGATCTAGTAAAAGCAAAAATGCTTAAATTCTAGATACTTAGAAGCAAAACTCACTATTTTTATGAGGCTCTCCATAACTTAATTAGGAGAGTTTTAACTATTAATAGGAAGGTATTGGGAGCAAGTTTAGACAATAAGGTGAGAATTCCTACACAGGAACTAGACTCAGCAGTCGAGATGGGAGAGCATGCTAGACGCCCCGGAGCTAGTCCTACGTCGATAGAAGCAATTCACACTGGCGCATACACAACTATCCATGAAAAAGCAGCGATGCAGCCTATTACATCCCTAGAAGCTTCTCAAATATCAATGCCATTAGCTCCAGCTTCTCAATCTCACGAAGCTAGCCCAGTAAATTCTCAGCATTCACTTACCCCTCAAGGAGTTGATATAATCTCAGGTAAAGTAGGATATACTAAAAATCTTGCCTTAGTAATGATGGAAAATGGCCACGCTATTGTAAATAGCATGTTCCAAACAGTTAAGGGTGGACTGGGAGGAAGTTCTTCTAATTTTCAACCTGTAAGCACTCAGCCAACAAGCAATGCTCCAAGCTCAGATTTTCACGGCATTGGCTCACCATGGCAACAAGGAAAGAATCCTTTATCTGTACTAGTGGATAAAATGGTGAGAAGTATAGTAGATCTATTATTTTGAGCATTTTTTATCCAAAAATTAGCAAAGACACGGTAAAGTTAGCCAATAATTGAATTATTTACCGTCTAAGCACTATTTTAATACTCGATTCTGCTAGAGCTAATTCTAATTATCTGTATATTATAGGGAAATATGTATACTTTACTGATTTTTTTCTTTTTAACGTCAATAATATTCTCTCTGCTTTGCTCATTATGGGAGGCAGTGCTACTGAGTGTTCCGCCTGCTTACATTCAAGTAAAAGCTAGAGAAGGCTCAGCAATCGCAAATACGCTTAAATCTTTTAAAGACAATATTGATCGGCCACTAGCAGCAATCCTAACTCTGAACACAATTGCACATACTGCTGGTGCTATTGGAGTTGGTGTTCAAGCTTCAAAAATTTGGGGCAATCAATATCCACTAGTTACAAGCTTAGTTGTTCCTGCACTGATGACTTTAGCTATCTTAATACTCTCAGAAATTATTCCAAAAACTATTGGGGCGAACTTTTGGGAAAGACTAGTTCCTTTTACGGTAAAGTCTTTAAACATTATTATTTTTCTTCTCTACCCTTTGGTTATGCTTTCTCAAGTAATCACTAAGTCTTTAAAGAAAGACCAAAATAAAAATGTCTTAGATAAACCTGAGTTTCTAGCGATGGCAGAAATCAGTGCTGAGCAGGGTGTATTTGATAAAAGTGAGCTAGGAGTAATTTCTAACTTAATTAAATTTGATACTATTCTTGCTCAAGATATCATGACTCCTAGAACAGTTGTAAAAACTTCAACTGAGGACATGACACTAAAAGAATTCTACGACGA
>JALZVK010000368.1 GCA_023301005.1 Saprospiraceae bacterium
GATATGTGTTATAAGGAATATTTTTCTTCTTGAGAAAATTTTCCACTGTCTCATCTACTTCAATTGATAATGTTGTCATAATATTTTTTTTAATTTCTATATGAATATTTTACACTTTTTCAAAAAATATCAAATAATATTTATTATGTTAAGTATTTGCTTCTAATCTATTGAATTTTAGGCGAAAATCAATAGGATGGATATATTATTTAATAAAAATAATTATGTCAGGTAGTTTTTTAGAAAAGGTTGGTGTTTTATTTGCATCTTCTGTATATATTGAAGGTATTATTAAAGATTTAATAGTATTTAAAAAGAACCCTCAATATATTGAAGAATTTAATAAATGAAATATTGTAGATGGATTATCTTTAGAAAGAAAAAAGTATGCAAAACTTAGTTTTAATCAAAAAATAGTAGACGAATTTGTTAATTTATATTGATTAGATAAGTCTGAAGAGAAATTTTATACTGTAATACTTTTATTAAGAGATATATTTTGACATTCAAGAATATGAATTGAAGATGAAAAAATTTGGTACTGTCCTAGTACGGAAAATAAGTTAAATAAAATTATTGAAATATTTCAAATTAAGAATGTAAATGACGGGGATATTATTACAATTTCTCAAGAAAATCTTAATTTTGATTCAAGAATCAAATGAATTGAACATATAGATAATAAAGTTTTACGTGAATTAGCTGAAAGCATTTGATTAGATTATTCTTTAATTAGATAACACCTTACACTATTATCTCAGGATCTCCGTCTGTTATAAGAACCGTATGTTCGTATTGGCATCAGAGTGAGCCGTCTTTTATGTAGATTTCCCAACCTCAGTCGTCTGTTATTTGTCCGCTGGTTTCCCCAATGATTGGTTCGATTGCGATGAGCATTCATTTCTTGAGGACTGGACCACTTCCGGGAGTTCCGTAATTGTACATGTATGGTTTTTCGTGGAGAGTTTTTCAGACTCCGTGACCTGTGAGTTCGCGGATTATTTTGAATCCGGCATCTTCGATTTCGGCACTGATTACAGCTCCGACATCTCCGACTCTGTTTCAAGCTCTGGCCATTTTAATACCAGCATACAGCGCTTTTTTATTAGCTTCGATCATCTTGGCTCCGATGATATTTTTATCATCTCCTCAGATAATGACACTAAAAGCAGCATCAGTACAGAGTTTGAGGTTTTTGTCTTTGACTCAAAAATCAAAAGTTACTAAGTCTCCATCTTGAAAGATAATATCATCTCTTGGAACTCAGTGAACAACGACATCGTTTACTTGGATACAAGAGTAACTTGGGAATCCATGAAATCAACGAAAGGCAGAATCGACATTGTGAGCTTTGCAGATTTCTCAGGCGAGCTTATCTATATGTCAGGCATTTTCTCAGGCTATGAGATGTTTTCTTGCCATTTCAAATACTTCTTTGTGTACTATGGCATTTCTTCTAATTTGTTCTATTTCTTTTTTATGGAGCATTGTTTTTATTTATGAGTTCAGTATGAACATTTTCAAAGTCAGAAACCTTGAGAATTACATACTTCTATAGATATAGGAATTGTTTTATTCATAATTTCTGTTGTTTCAACGAGACTATTATGAGTTCATACAATATTATTTATAAGCTTGTTACTTAATATATCATCTTTTTGAGCATGTTCAAGTTGTAATTTATATAACTTTGCTACGGAATCGGCTATTTCTATACTTGTACTAATATTACTTTGAGATTTTTGAAAATTATCAATACCTATCGTCTCACCATCGAGACTTTCTTGGTTTGCTTCATTTCTTTCGTTGTATTCTGATTGTATCGCACTTTCAAAAGTATCAAGATCAGTGGTTGTATTTGTTATTAATGATTTGAAAGTATTGCTTATATAGTTATTCCCCCATGTAAAACCACCAACTCTTCCATTTTCATTTTCCGGATTGTTATATCTATCGAGATTTTGTAAAATAACATCAGCATTTTCTGTTTTTATTCACTGTCTTGAGAGCTCTCTTGCTAAAAGCTGTCTTTCTTTTTCTACTTTTCTCGAAGATTCTTTTGCTCCTATGAGAAGATACCACGAGTCTTTCCAAGATTTAAATGCATCGTCTTGGTCTTGAAGACCACTACTAATACTACTAATCGTATCTTGTATTTTTTTAAATGACCCTCATTGACATTGATTACATTGAGCGATAGCATTTGCTCAATAATATCTACTGATAACGTTTTGAAATGATGTCGTAACTGATGCGTCAGTTTCTCCATTAATTCCGGTTGATGGAATTAAAAAATAAGTCTTTACTTTACTTGTATCTCATCATTTATCTTCTTTTCAAAGTGCTGACAGATGATAATAATTTTTAATAGCGAGATTATTCTCATAGAGCTTTCAGAGTATTACTGAAAGCTTTCAGTTCAGAGCTGTTCAATCAATACTACATCTTGTAGTTATTCAAGCACATAATTGGCTATTTGTAATGATCATATCATCGTAGAGTCAATCGGCAAGCATGTTAATGAGTTTTGTAATTCTTTCTCATTCATTTGATAGCTTTTCATAATCTCTATAGATAGAACTTGGCATTGTTCATTGCATTCCAGAGAGAATATAAAAATCAAAAAGATCATCAAATCTTCTCCAATCAACAGAGTTATTCAGTGATCAAACTATATATTTACGAAAGTTTTCAAGTCCATCAATTGGTTGTCACTGTGTTCCTCTTGCTCGTATTTGGTCTGAAAGGTTTTTGATTGCTCTTGTATTACTTTCAACATACGCATCAAGCTCTACTCTTGTTTCATTTTCAATAGAACAATATTGTTCAGTGAGACATTCTCTTGGTTCTGTATTCGCAAAAGAATAATTATATGAAAAGCATAATCATAATATACAGAGAGATGTGAAAAATATTTTGTTCATTTTTATAAAAATGTATTGTAATTATCAATTGGTAAATATAGGTATTTCTTTCAGTTTTTGGATAATGGCAGATGTTGCGATACTGTAATCTTTTATAGAGTTTGAGAATCTTTCTATTTCTGCGAATTGTGCATCTAAATCTGAAATATCTTCATTGTTTACTTTTTTATCTAGAATACTTCTGGTCACTTCTGTTTCGTATCAGTTTATTATTTGTCTAATCTCAGAAGAAGATTCTAGTATTCTATCAATTGTTAAATTTTGACCTGCAAGTGTTGTTTTTCTATCAATCTCTACTTGTTTGAATTTTTCTAAGTCATTTTGTTTCAAATAATCGAGGTTTGCTTCTTCAAAATATGAATGCAATAAATTGTCTAAAGCAAAGTCATCTCAAAATTCTTGAGAGTCTTTTTCATTATCTCATCCGACTTGAGAGAGATTAAGAATAGGAGGAGGGGAGAATTGTACTTGTACTCAAGCATGAAACATATCAGGAAGACTTAAGTCTCTCCATCACATCTCAAAATTATTTGTTGTTACTTTTGATTGAACAAGGAGACTATTTGCGGCTATTTTTAGATGTCCATTGGAACGTTCTATAATAGCTTCGATACTATTTGTTCTTCATCATGTCAGAAGATCGTAGTTTTTTGTCACAAAATCTGTACGAATACAAAAATATTCAGTACATGGCCATATACTATCATCGCTTACTTTTTTATATTCAGATTGTGGATAATCTGGAGCTTCTACTTCTATTTCATTTCCATCTTCGTCAATTATTATTTCAGGAAGAAATGTGCTAATTGCTGTTGTTTCTCTTCCTTCTCAAGTTGTTTCTATTAATTGTGTTATTGCTTCTGGTGAGAGTCATGAATGCACACTTGAGTCTTGGCAAACAAGATTATTTCCATCTGACGCTGTTCAGAAAAAATCAATTGCTTCATCTCAGTTTTGTCATCAGGCGATTCCTTCGGAGAGTCATTCAAGCTCAAAAGTTTCACCAAAATTTTGACTAGAGGAAAAATTTTCACATTCTTGATATGCGCTATCTCGAGTTTCTATACTCTGAGTTATGCTTCCTACTATATCATCAGAAATTGCTGAAAACTTTTCAGCAAGACATTCTAATATTTCATTGTTATTCTCAGAATTTACTCAAGCAAACGGTATTTCAGTTGAAAAAACAATATTATTTATATTTTGTAAGTCTACTATGAGATCAAATGGAGAATTTTGATCATTTCCATCAGAATAGATTCAAACTCTTGCAATCTCACTGATAACTCTTGATTGTTCTTCTGCAATACGGCGAGATTCTTGATCTAACTCACTAATGGTATTGTAGTAATTATTTAAGAAAAAGTCTATTCCTATACTATCATTTATTTTACAATCTTCGCTTATAGACTCAAAAATTTTATCTATCCTCCCGTTTCAGATGTTTTCTATATCGGTACTTGTAAGCGTATTTGCTTCAATATAACATTCAGCAATTCATTCTATATTTGTAAGCTCAGAAACTCTATCTTCTATATTTACAATATTTCAACTCCTACTAGTTTTTAATTGTTTCTTATAGATCGTATTCTCAAGATCATTAATTCACTCATCGATATTTTCATACATATTCAAGCTAAACTCATCACCTAAAAAAGCATTACTAGAATACAGATTCATAGTAAATACGAAAAGCAAAATAGGGAACAACAATATCTTTTTCATCCAGTCTCAATAAATATGAAAAACTATATACCTTATACTAGCCAAAAACATACTTTTCTCAAAGCTTTTTCAGAATTATATTTGACAATATAATCAAAATATTTATAAATAAATAACTTCAAGCTTCCTGAATTAAACCCTGAAGTGCAATTTTTTAGAAGTGTTAAAACTAGTAAGAAGTTGCATTTTTTTTGTAATTTTAAGAATTTTTCTTAAGATGTAAACTAGGTTTTTGGAAAGTGTACTTGGTTTGGTGA
>JALZVK010000369.1 GCA_023301005.1 Saprospiraceae bacterium
TTATGGTTTTATGGTTTTATGGTTTTATGGTTTTATGGTTTTATGGTTTTATGGTTTTATGGTTTTATGGTTTATTTATAAAAATATAAATCACTCACTACCTAATCGTATTAATTTATAGTGAAACCATAAGCGAAGCGAAAACAATAAAACCATATAACAATAAAGAAACATAACTATAAAAAAAAAATTCCGAATTTTCTACATCGAAAATTCGGAATTCATTTTTTGATTATCTAATCTTACCCTTTCAATCCTCTCCCCTCTTTTTTAATCTTTCCATCTTTATCCAACTGCTTCATTAGTCTATCAAGAATTCCATTAATAAAATCTTTACTTTTATCTGTACTATAAAGTTTAGAAATTTCTACAAATTCATTTAGCGTCACCTTCGTAGGAATAGTCGGAAAATCTGTTAACTCACTCAATGCCATTTTTAATAAAATCATATCAATAATCGCAACTCTATCAACATCCCAATTTTTAAGGGTAGGCTCAATTACTGCCAATAGCTCCTTATCCTCATTACATACTTTCGATAATAATATTTCTCCAAAATCTATAGTTGCATCTTTAGCAGGTCTATAGTTTTCATAAAAATCAGTCGCTACAGGCATTGCCTTAATGGTCTTTTTCATAGAACCTATTACCAAAGATCTATCATCCATCCAACAAGGAAAAAGACCTTCCATATCTTCATCAAACGATTCATTAGAAACAAACGACCTAAATAATAACAATAAAATATCTTTATGATGTTGAAGTGTATCTTCTTTTTGTAATAGATATTCTTTATACTCATCCGTCTTAGAAAAATCTAAATAATATCCTCGAACTGTACCCTCATCTATCTTATCGGAAATTTTATAGTCCTTGATTAATTCAAGAAACCCTTCATTCGTTGCAATAGATTGAATGAGTTCATTATCAAAAATTTTAGTTGTAAAGTTTTTATCCTCCTCTGTAGGCAAATGTTTGGAGGCTCGAGTGGTTGCATCGACTTTGGAATATTCTGTGACCTTTACAAGTTGCAAAATATTAAATAAGTAAAGTTCGAAAGAGTCTTGGATATTCTTTCGATAGTGAGTTAGAACATCATCTAATTTCAGTTCTTTGTCACGGCTCATGGTGTAGAGCATCTGCATCACTTTGATGCGGATATTTCTTCTACTCAGCATAGGGATATTCTTATTATTTCAATGTTTGTGTAAGGTGCAAAGAAAACTCTTTTTTTAAAGAATCAATAAATTTTTTCAAAATAAATTTTCTTAATTTAGCCCTTAGTAACGGTCAAACAATAACTTCACGTTTTACGTCGATTCCTTTGGTCGTATCTTTACTTTAAAATCAGTCATAATATCAACAATATTCCTTCTTTTGAAGTAAAACTACAACCAAAATAATTCGCCCTAAAATCGTGAATTTATTATTTGACTGTTACTTAACTAAAATCGAAAAAAATGTTTGAAAAAGATTCTATCGTCATAGGATTATTATTAGGTCTCTTTTTACCTATAATGGGGTTTGCTCTTTGGTTAGAAATTTACGACCAATTGGAAACAAATGACTTAATTAGCGGATTTGGAGCAGAAGACTTTAGAAGAAGAACTTCTGCTCTACTTGGGATTTGTGTAAATCTAATTCCCTTTGCAAAATTTAATAATAGAAGATTTCATAATTCCATGAGAGGAATTATGATTCCTACTATTATTTATGGATTCATTTGGTTTTTCTACTTTGGTTTAGAGATTCTTCACTAGTAAATAGAGCAATATGAAATATTATATTGTTGCAGGAGAAGCCTCAGGTGATTTGCACGGTTCCAATCTGATGAAGGCATTAGAGGAAGAAGATGCATCTGCTGATTTCAGATTTTGGGGAGGTGACTTAATGGAAGCAGTCGGAGGCACTTTGGTTAAACATTATCGAGACCTTGCCTTTATGGGTTTTGTTGAAGTTGTCAAAAATCTAAATACAATTTTATATAATTTTAAAATATGTAAAAGCGATGTTATAAAATATCAACCTGATGTACTCATTCTCATCGACTACCCAGGTTTTAATTTAAGAATCGCTAAATGGGCAAAGCAACAAGGAATCAAAATTTTCTATTACATATCTCCTCAAATATGGGCTTGGAATAGTCGTCGAGTTCATGGCATCAAAAAGAACATCGACAAGATGTTTGTCATCTTACCTTTTGAAAAAGATTTTTATAAAAAATATGATTGCGAGGTAGAATTTGTTGGACATCCACTTTTAGATGTTGTCGATAAAAAAGAAGTTAATTCGAACTTTCGTTCCGAATATAATTTATCAAAAAAACCTATCGTCGCACTTCTTCCTGGAAGTAGAAAACAAGAAATCACTCGAATGCTCAATGGAATGTTGAGCATCGTAAATGAGTTTTCAGATTATCAATTTGTAATTGCGGGAGCACCTTCTATTCCACTTGATTTCTATAAAGAAACGATACAACACATTGATAATCAAGAGATTAAAATCATTCAAAACCAAACTTACGAATTACTTCAACATACTTCCGCTGCACTTGTAACGAGTGGAACAGCGACTTTGGAAACAGCACTTTTTGATGTTCCGCAAGTAGTTTGTTATAATGGCAGTCCTATCTCCTACCAAATTGCAAAAAGATTAATCAATGTAAAATATATCTCTTTAGTCAACTTAATTGTCGATCATGAAATTGTTAAAGAGTTAATTCAAGCTGAATTTAATCCTACAAATCTAAAAACAGAATTATCCAAATTATTAGATGCTCAAAAAGTACAACCTGTACTCGATGGATATTTATTATTAAAAGAAAAATTGGGAAATTCTGGAGCTTCAAAAAAAGCTGCAAGCAAAATGTATGAGGAATTGAATAAGTAAAACTAAATCATCATGAAAAAAATAGCCCTTCTAATCGGACTTTTTTCTGAGTCAGAACCTACTGCATCTGGCGAGGAAGAGTAAGTTATAATTCTCTTAGAATTTCAAGTAATTGATTTAATCATAGCCCCACGTTTTAACGTGGGGAATAAAACAAAAATAAAAGAGGCTTTAGCCTTAGTGTGTGGCTAAAGCCAAATTTAATTTTATTTTTCATCGCCTTAAAAGGCAGTACTACAAATATAAAATCCTACTATCTTTTTGAGCAAACACATAAATTCATTTTAAACCAAATTCATAAATTTACTTAGGCAATTAAAACTAATAAATTATCTTCGCCATACATGAATCACAATAACTCCATATATCATATTTTTAAGGTATGGAATGAAAAGAAAATCACTCATACTTTTCTTTTCATTTTATCTTTTTTGATATTGAGTTGGTGGTTTGATTACTTTGATATTTTCCATTATGCACCTTATGGAATACATCGGTGGCGACAATGTGATTCTCATTCCTTCGTTCAAAATTATTACAACAACGGAATGGAATTTTTCAATCTGAGATTACATCATATCATAGGTGATAGTGGATATGGAAGTGCTAGTGAATTTCCAATTTTATATTATCTCGCTGCGGCATTTTGGAAACTTTTTCAACCTCATGATAGCGCACTTAGATTGGTTAATTTTTTCTTTTTAGCAACTGGTCTTTTCTCACTTTCTCGATTGACATTTAACATTACTAAGGATGCTTTTTATGCCTTACTCGTTCCTTTATTTATGATGTCATCTCCAGTCATTGCATTTTATGGATTTAATTATTTGCCCAATGCACCAGCATTAGGAATGACATTTACCGCTACTTATTTTTTCTACTTATTTTATAAAACCGAAAATCGAAAATGGCTTATCGGAAGTTGGTTGTTATTTCTTTTAGCAGGACTCGTCAAAATAACTGTCCTCATTCCTTACATCACTATTCTAGTGATTTTCTTATTGGAAAAATTAAATTGGGTTCAATTCAAATCAGAAGGAAAAATATTTAGAAAAGGTTGGTTAAATCTTCCCTTTTTAATTTCAATTTTTGCTATCATTGGCTATTGGGTCTTCTGGGTCAAAAATTATAATGTCGTCAATAAGTGTTCTATTTTTATTACTAAAACTAAACCTATTTGGTCGCTTGTCGAACCTCAAATTACACAAACATGGCATTGGGTTATCCATGATGGCGCACCTCAATATTTTCATTTTTCAATTCGATATTTCGTTTTCGGAATGGCATTTATTTTTTTATTTTTTATGAGAAAAAAAATGCCTCGACTTTTATATAATTTCAATTTATTTATTTTCTTAGGCGTTCTTGGAGCTTTTCTAGTTTTCTATCGACAGTTTTTATTTCATGATTATTATGCTATCGAAATGATGGTTTTTCCAGCTACGATTTTTGTTAGTTTCTTCTTTATGATAAAAAATAAATTTCCAAAAATCGGAAATCATTGGGCGACTCGAATTACACTCTTAGCATTCCTTTTTTTCAATTTAAATTATGCTCATCAACAAATTGAAAAGAGGTACGAGGAACAATATATTTTTAGCAAAAACTATGATGCGAGTACTTATAAAAAACAAGAAGCTCAAACTTATTTGAAAAGTCTTGGAATTGAATTTCCAGAAAAAATCATTTCGATTCCTGATGTAAGTCCTAACTTTACTTTGAATTATTTTAACTTGATGGGCTGGACGGAATTTGCGATTCATCCTCAACCTTTTGAACCTTGGGTGCTTGGAAGTTTTATAGATATGGGTGCGCAGTATCTGATCATATCGGACAAAAAATATTTGGATCACGAACCATTTCAACGGTATATGAAATATCCTATTGGGAGCTTTGAAGATACTTTTTTTATATTTGATTTAAGGGAAATAGAAACGGATAAAGACTTGAGGGAGAAAGTAAAACAATTAGAAAATAAATCTAACATGTCGCCCCGTGACACAGTTTCCAACCATGACATGGATATGTGAAAAATTGAATCATTCTTGTAATATTTAGAGGAACTTCTTACTTGTTATTATCCGTGGTACGGTTGGAAATCGAGCTACGGTAAAAGCAAAAATTAAACTTACTTATGAAAATATATTTTGGACTAGAACTAGATGGACTTGTATTTCCAAAAAGTAAAATTACCGAAGGTAATATTCAACATGTCGGAAAACAAGGTTTACTTAATCTCTTAGAAATTCATCTAGGATTAGTCGGTTATCCTAATAATAATGAGTACTTACGAATCGAACAATTTCGTCAAGCATTGACGATTCACTTGCGGGATCATCCTGATTCTTTTTATAAAATTTCATTCGAAGCTGATCAATTAGCGACCTCCACTACCCTATTGAAAATGCGAGATGAATTGGTATTGAGTAATTGGAATTTTGAAGCATCTAATCAACTTCCTCATCGACTCCAATCTATCGCTGCTATTGAAAATATTTTCTTAAATACAGAAAATGATTTAATATTAACTCCAGGTTTCTCTGATAGATTTCAGTTCATTTCAAAAGCATTAGATACTCATAATCAACCTATTACGCATATATTTTTAAATGAACCTTTGGAATTGCTTCCGCAATTTTTTCAAGATTTATTTAAAAAATTAAAAACTAAAAATGTTATTATTGAAAATAATAACAATACAATTACATCCAAACATTCAGACTTAGCTACCTTTCAAAAAGTAATCAACAAAGAACTTTCTACTACCGAAAAACATGTCTTAAAAAATGACGGAAGTTTATTGTTATTAAAATCAAAAAGAGAGACTCATGCTGCCGCATGGTTAGGTAGTTTTTTCTTAAAAAATAAAAATTTCCAACCGCTATGTTTAATTCCTGAAAAAAGTAGAGGATTGGACAATGCATTTATTCAAGAAGGATTACCGAGTTTAGGAATCCTATCTGCGTCATTAGCTCGACCTAGTTTGCAAATATTAAAATTGGTTTCCACTTTCCTTTGGCGACCGATTGATCCTTATAAAATATTAGAGTTTGTTTCGTTAAGTATCAAACCTTTAGCGGAAGATTTATCTCAAGAGATTGCTCGATTGATTGCCCAAACTCCTGGTGTAAATAGCGATCGTTGGTTTGGTTTGATAACTAGATATTTTGAAGATTTAAATGAAAGTGCAAAAACTGATACTTCCATTGAATACAATAAAATATTAGATCAATATAATTTTTGGTTTGAAAGAAAACGATATCGAATTGATCAAAAAGTTCCTACCTCTGATGCTATCGAGATTTTTAATTATTTAGGGAAATGGGCTTATGATGATTTTGAAATTACGAAGAATACTTCGATGATAGTTTTGAGTGAACAAGCGAAGCGGGTAAAAGATTTATTAGAAGCATTACCTGAGACTGAATCATCACTTTCCTTTTTGGAATTGGAACGAATTGTAAGAACTATTTATGAACCTTCTCCTACTCAATTTAGAGAAACTGAAATTGGACATTTACCATTTGTTCATTATTCAAGTGCTATTTTAGAAAATGTAAATGAATTGTTATGGTGGAATTTTTCTCGTAACGAACCTGACTTCTTTTTTTCAAGATGGTATCAAAAAGAGCTTGAGTATTTAGAAGGAATTGGTATTCATTTGCAATCACCTGAGGATAAAAATAGTTTGTTGATTTGGCAAAGAAGTCGCCCTGTTTTACAAACTCAAAAAAGATTGGTTTTAGTCATGCCTTCGATGGTCGATGGTTCTCAAGTATTCCCTCATCCGTTGCATGATGTATTGGAAGCTACTTTCGAAAATCTCGAAGATATTATTTTTAATATTGATTCCGAACATGGAAAAGAAGCGGTTCAAAAACATTTTGAAATTCCTGCTAAAATAGAACTGCCTCAGCAACCACTTGGGCAAACTCAACCTTTTATACAAATTCAAAATCCTGATCGATTGCTGCCTGATTACCAACAAGAAGATGGTAGAAATTATGAAACGTTTACTAGTCTTGATTCTCTTTTTTATTATCCTTATCAATGGGTTTTTAGACATAAAATTAGATTGTATAAATCTTCGATTTTGAGTATCGTTCAAGATGCTACATTGAAGGGTAATCTCTCGCATCGTTTCTTTGAATTATTATTTAAAGAAGATATCAAAGGTTGGAACAAGCGACAAGTGGAAGATTGGATTGATTCTAAATCTCATCAACTTCTTTCTAGAGAAGGTGCCGTATTATTGATGTATGGTAGAGAACCTGACCGAGTGACATTTATCAATAAAATAAAATATGCAGCGTGGAGTTTGGTTGCTATGATTCAAAAAAATGGTTGGAATGTAGTACAAACGGAAATGGATTTGGATGGAAATTTTCAAGATGTTCCAGTTAGATCCAAAGCAGATTTGGTACTTGAAAGAGAGAATGAAAAAATGGTTATTGACTTAAAATGGAAAGGTGCAAGTCGTAGAAAACAAGTCATCAAAAACGAAGAAGATTTGCAATTAGTCATGTATTCCAAATTGGTTGATGATGACGCTACATGGGCGCATACTGCTTATTTCATTTTAGAATCTGGAAAAATGATAGCACGTAACTCATTGGCTATCAATGAAGTAGAAGCTGTCGCACCTGACGCAGATCATATTGATGTTAATCAAAGGATTTTAGGAAAAATGGAAAAAACCTATAATTGGCGTTTATCACAACTCAAAAAAGGATTGATAGAAGTTCGAACTAATCAAACTATAAAAGACCTTGAAGATGCTTTCTCTGATGGTGAAATGATTGACTTATTAGAAATGAAAAATGAAAGTGCTTGGTTCGACGACTATCGAACTTTGATAGATGTTTTGGAATAATGTGTATAGGTGTTTGTGTGTATAGGTGTATAGGTTGACTAAACAATCTTGTCATTTCAAAAAAGGAAAAATAACAAGATTGCTTAGTCAACATATGCACTCATAAACATATACACCTATACACATAAAATAGTAGTTTTCACATATTTATTTATTTAAATATAAAATATTTATTATATTTATGCATCCTATTAAAAACTGCATAAAAAAGAAACACTATGAATTTACAGGCCATCATAATAGAGGACGAACAATCTAGCCTAGACAATCTTAAAAATATTCTTTCCAATTACTGTCCCAATGTCAATATAATAGCTGAAGCAAGAGATGTAGATGAAGGTTATTTGGTACTGACCGATAAATCGTTGAAACCTGATGTTGTGTTTATGGACATCAATTTACACCATGATTTAGTATTCAGTTTATTAGATCGATTGGACAGTATTAAATTTGAAATTATCTTTGTGACTTCTTTCCAAGAGTATGCGGTGAAAGCTTGTGCTTATAGTTGCATAGGTTTTGTTTCAAAACCTATCGATCCTCAATTATTAAAAGAAGCTGTAGCTAGAGTTCAACCCAACAAAGATGAAGAAGATATGCGAGATCGCTTAGATGTTTTTCGTGGGCACTTGAGTCATCTTAATCCATTTAAAAAAATCACCATTGCATCTTTAGATGAAATGCATTTTGTACATATACATGAAATAAAACGACTTCAATCTGATGACAACTACACCATTTTTTATACTAAAAATGGTGAAAAAATAGTTGCATCTAAAACGATTAGAACTTATGAAGAAATGTTTAAACCTTTCAATTTCTTTAGAGTGCATCGAAGTCATATTATCAATTTGAACTATATCCAAAAATTCGTTAAAGGTGAAAATTCTCATCTGATTATGGATGATGGAGAAAAGATAGATGTAAGCCGAAGAAGGAAATCAGCATTTTCAGAAAAATTAAAAGAACTACAAAAGGAATTAGCATAGTTAATCTTAACCTCCAAATGATCAATTGAAAAAAGAGATTATTGTTTTTTCCTTAATAGTTATTAAATAAGTTGTCCTCTTCGAGGGCAGCTTTTTTTTATTGTGGATTTAGAGTTTTCATTAAATCATTTCGACAACTCTGCGTAACTCTGCGAAAACTCTTTTCAAACTCTGCGGTAAAATTTCTTTATTTTTTTAAATTGCATATCAAAACATAATTTATCAAAACCATTTAAACCTAATTTGATATGCAAACCTTTACAGAGAAAACTCATTTACTAAAATTCCTATTCTGTATATTCTTCATTATCAGCGTTTTACCTCTTTCCGCACAACGCAAAAAAAATAAAAGAAACAAAAACATACCAGCTTCTAGTACGATGGATGCCCAATTATTGGACATTGTAGAATGGAGAGAAATCGGTCCTTTCCGAGGTGGACGTTCTGCCGCAGTTGCAGGAGTGCCTAACAAACCTAATCTTTTTTATATGGGAGCAACTGGAGGTGGAGTTTGGCGAACTAAAGATGGTGGACGTCAATGGGAAAATATTTCTGATGGATTTTTTGGAGGTTCTGTTGGTGCTATTTCAGTTAGCGAGTATGATCCCAATACCATCTATGTCGGTGGTGGTGAAGTTACGATAAGGGGAAATGTTTCGTCAGGTTATGGAATGTGGAAATCCGAAGATGCAGGTAAAACTTGGCAACAAAAAGGTTTAGAAAAATCTCGACATATTAGTCGAATAAGAATTCATCCTCGAAATCCTGATTTGGTATTTGCTGCTGTTTTGGGAGATATTTATAAACCTTCTTCTGAGCGTGGAGTCTATCGAAGTAAAGATGGAGGCAATACTTGGGAACAAATTTTATTTGCAGACAATGAAGCTGGGGCGGTTGATTTGACATTTGATCCTAATAATCCAAATGTTTTATATGCAAGTACTTGGCGTGCAAAACGAACTCCTTATAGTATGGAAAGTGGTGGTAAAGGTAGCGCACTTTGGAAAAGTACAGATGGTGGAAACTCTTGGAAAAACATTTCAGCCAACGAAGGTTTACCTAAAGGTGTTTGGGGAATTTCAGGTGTTACTATTTCGCCTGTGAACTCTGAAAGAATTTGGGTGCTAGTAGAAAATAAAAAAGGTGGTCTCTTTAGATCTGATGATGGTGGTAAAACTTGGAAGAAATTAAATACCGAAAGAAGCCTTAGACAAAGAGCTTGGTATTATACTCGAATCTATGCTGACCCTCAAGATGAAGATGTCGTTTACGTACTCAATGTGCGATACCATAAATCTACTGATGGTGGAAAAACTTTCAAATCTGCTAATGCACCTCATGGTGATCATCATGATTTATGGATTGCTCCTGAAAATCCTAAACGAATGATTATGGCTGATGATGGTGGTGGTCAAGTCAGTTATGATGGTGGTATCACTTGGTCAACTTATCATAATCAACCAACTGCTCAATTCTATCGAGTTACAACTGATAATCATTTTCCGTATAGAATTTATGCAGCACAACAAGACAATTCTACGATTAGAATTTCGCATCGAAGCTCAGGTGGTTCAATCAGCGAAGACGATTGGGAATCGACAGCAGGATGTGAATGTGGACATATTGCCATTGACCCTAATGACAATGACATTGTGTATGGAGGTTGTTATGACGGACTTTTGCAACGCTTAAATCATAGTACTGACCAAAGACGATCCGTTAATGTTTATCCTGATAATCCAATGGGTCACGGTGCGGAAGGAATGAAATATAGATTCCAATGGAACTTCCCTATTTTCTTTTCTCCTCATCAAAATAACAAACTGTACACGGCATCTAATCATTTACATGTATCGACTAACGAAGGTCAATCATGGAAAATTATAAGTCCTGATTTGACTCGTAATGAACCTTCTAAATTGGTAAGTTCAGGTGGACCAATTACACAAGATAACACTTCTGTAGAATATTACTGTACTATTTTTGCAGCGACAGAATCGCCTCTCAGACAAGATTTGATTTGGGTTGGTTCAGATGACGGTCTAGTTCATATCACTAAAGACGGTGGTAAAAATTGGGATAATATTACTCCTAAAAATATGCCCGAATGGATTATGATTAATAGTATTGAACCAAGTCCATTTGACCCTGCGGAAGCTTATATCGCTGCGACCATGTATAAGTCTGGCGACTTTCAACCGTATTTATATAAAACAAAAGACTACGGAAAAACTTGGACTAAAATTGTAAATGGAATTGACAAGGAACATTTTACTAGAGTGATTAGAACAGATCCTAAACGTAAAGGTTTGTTATATGCTGGCACGGAAGCAGGTATGTATGTTTCTTTTAATGATGGAAATTCTTGGCAACCATTTCAATTGAATTTACCAATCGTTCCGATTACTGATTTGGTTGTAAAAAATGATAATCTTATTGCTGCTACTCAAGGTCGTTCACTTTGGATTATAGATGATTTGACTCCTTTACATCAAATGCAAAAGGATTTTATAACAAAACAATTACATCTTTATAAACCAATGTCTTCTTATCGAATGCAAGGTCAAGGTGGTCGTTCTTCTTTGACCAATGGTACGAATCATCCTGGCGGTGTTATGGTCAATTATTTCATTAAAAACTTAACGGACTCAACTGAAGTAACACTTTCGTTTTTAGAAAAAGGTGGAAAGGTTATTCGTAAATTTTCAAATAAAGCAAAAGAGAAAAAAGATAAATTAAAAGTAGAAGACGGAGCTAATCGTTTTATTTGGAATATGAGATATGCAGATGCAAAGTCATTTGATAAAATGATTTTATGGTGGGCTTCTTTGAATGGACCAAAAGCAATGCCTGGAGATTATGAAGTTCAATTGATGGTAGATGACATGGCTCAAATCATTGATTTTGAAATACTTAAAGATCCAAGAGTCGAAACGAATGAGAAAGGATTGCAAGAACAATTTGATTTTCTTTCTGATATTAGTAATAAATTAACTGAGGCTCATGAGACAATCATTGAGATTAGAGATATTCGTTCGCAGTTAAATAATTATACTAAACGATTAGATAAAGATGATAAGACACAACCGCTTTTTGATAAAGCAATGGCAATTGATTCGATGATGACTCTTGTAGAAAATGAATTGTATCAAACTAAAAATCGAAGTCGGCAAGATCCTTTAAACTTCCCGATTAGATTGACTAATAAATTAGGGCATTTAAATTCTTTAGTATCAGGAAGTGATTATCCACCAACTAATCAGGCCATTGAAGTCAAGAATGTGTTAACTAAAGAAATTGATACTCAATTGGATATATTTGAAAAAATAAAAATGGAAGAATTACCATTGTTCAATCAAATGGTTAGAGAATCTCAGATTGATGCTATTATTTTAAAGAAGGAAAAAGAAGAGTAAATAAAGTAGATAGATTTATTAGATGTTTCGCTTCGCTCGTTGTGCTATTTTTAAGGTCTTTAAATAAAATAGCAATAGCATAGCATAGCGATTGAAGCGAAACCATTTAATAAATACTGTCATATATGACTTCGTCACTTTATTTATATTTTAAACATATATATAATACTTTGCAAATAATCTGTAATCTACTGAAATTCAATACTTTATTGTTTAAATTTATTTTTAATGCATAAAATAACCATTTATTTTTTTGAAAAAAAAAGTAAAAAATATTTGATTAAGAGAAAATAGTTCTACTTTTACAAGTAACAAAAGTATTTAAATATACCATACCATTCTAAACTGTTCATTTCAAAAAATTATATTTTATAAACAAAGTTTATATTCTGATATGTTGAATATTCGACATGTTAGTAAAATTTCTCTTCGAGAAACTTCATTTTTTGAAAATATTTATACCTTTATATTTAAATAAAATATAATATATTTTTTCATATTTTATTGCACTCATAAAACCTATCCACGACCTGTTGATAAAACAGATATACACAATTAACTGACTGATGATCAATTAGTTATATTTAACAAATAACCACAGGTATATACATTACTGAGAAAAAAGACTATATTTTTTTAGCAAACAAATTTTTTAAAGTTTTTTTTCAACCCAAAACCTCCGGTAGTGATATTACCTAATTTCAAAAAGTTTGGTCTATCTAAACAAGATGTACAGGCTTTTCTCAACACTGTTCCACTAAAAACATATTGGCTATTTATAAGCCTTACCTTTCTGACGATGGAGAGGTATGGTCATTTAATAAATTATTTGTAAGAAATTTTTCTTGAAACAAATTGATAACCCTTTTTTCATATTAATTAAACCAACAAATTATGGTTCCTAGAATTTACTCCCAAAGCAAAGCATTAAAATTGATTTCATTTTTGTTTTTTCTTTTTGCTTACATAACCTCATTTGGACAAGCTCCAGATTTTAATACCTTGGGTACTTGTCCCACTAGTCCAGTAACAGTTGTAATTCCTTCGGGCGTAGATACTGTAGTACTTACTAATAATAATATAGTTACTCTACTTGGTACAGTTGCTGTTGATCCCGACGGTGGTCCAATAACTTACTCAGCCATAGATTCCATTCTAACTTGTAATAATGGAAGTTCATTTAGCATAGTAGTTACTGCTATGGATGATGAAGGTGATACGGCTACTTGTGCCGTGACCGTCAATACATCTAGCACTAATCCTCCAATTGCCATTTGCAAAGATACCATCACTATTCAATTAGATGCATCAGGAGTGGTTTCTATTAATACAACAGATGTTGATAATGGAAGTGTGGCTTGTTCTAATATGGTAGATTTATATTTTGGAACTAGTGGTACGACTGTACTAAATTATACTTGTAGTGACTTGGGAGAAAATATCGTGACGCTTAGCGTTGAAGATCAATCAACTGGTCTAACTAATGTATGTAATACAGTTGTTGTTGTAGAAGACAATATTGCACCAACTCCTATTTGTCAAAATTTCACTTTGATGCTAGGTACTGATGGAATAGATACTATAAAAGTAACAGATATTGATAATGGTAGTATTGATAATTGTGGTATTGATTCAATGTATCTATCTGACAGCATTTATACATGTGTGAATTTAGGCGCGAATACTGTTACTTTAACGGTATTGGATAATAGTGGGAATACTTCAACTTGTGCAGCAGTTGTTACCGTTATTGATAATATTGCACCTACTGCAAATTGCTTTATGTACGATACTGTATATTTAGATGCTACTGGTAATTTCACTTTAGCAACTGTCGATCTAGATAGTATGAGTTTTGATAATTGTGCTAATAATTTATCGTTAAATATTCCTACGATTAATTATTCTTGTGCTGATGTTGGCAATACCTTTAGTGTTACACTTACAGCAAGCGATGGAAATAACTCTAGTACATGTACTACAATGGTTACAGTTTTAGATAATATCCCACCTACTCCACTAAATGATACTACTGTTGTAAACACTAGCGGTCAATGTGAAGCTACTGTAACTTTTTCTTCAATTGCTACAGATAACTGTTCACCTGTTTTGGTAACAATTAACTCAGCAAGTGATCCAAAGATGAATCCACTTACAATATTAACTTCAGGAACTAATTATTTTGCGGATTTCCCTGTTGGTCAAAGCATCATTAGGTATACTATGACAGATGCATCTTCTAACACAACCGTTGATAGTTTTATGGTTACTGTATTAGATAATGAAGCTCCTGTTATTACTTGTGTCGGAAATCAAATAGTTCAATTCTCTGCTTGTGAAACAGGAATGTTAGTACCTGACTTTAGGGGACTTGCAGCTGTTTCTGATAACTGTGGTGGGGAAAATACAATAACTCAATTTCCTTCTCAATTTGATTTAATAAGTATGCACACTCCTTTAGTCGATGGTGCAACATTTACCGTAACCCTTACAGTAACAGATAATAATGCAAATGGAGGATCTGATATGTGTAGCTTTACTGTTACTCTTGATGAAGATGATATGCCTGTGCCTTCTATTCCTGGTGCTACATTACCAGTAGTAACTTCTTCTTGTGGAGCAGTTACGGTTGATGCACCTACTGCAATGGATGCTTGTGGCAATTTAATATGTGGAAATCCTACTCCTAGTACATCAGCTATCTATGTTGGTGGAACATGTGTTTCTTCAGGACCAAACTCAATGTCATTTACTGGAGGAACAGGTACATTAGGAGATAATAGTCCTAATGAAATTAATTGTAATACTACAAACTTAACTCATACTTTTACTACTACTGTATCTGGTATTGGAACAATTGGTGCAGGATCTGCAACACTTGAGAATATCAATATTGATTTATTACACACTTGGGTTGGTGATTTAGAAGTATCAATACAATCACCAGCAGGTACTACATTAATATTATCAGATAATAATGGTGGTAATGGTGATAATATGGTATCAAATTTTGCAGACGGTAATCCTAATATCACGACTTCTTCGCCTCCTTTCATTGGGACATTTGAAGCTGAAGGTGGTACATTTGCTAGTACTTTTGAAAATGAGAATGCAGATGGTGTATGGACACTTACAATAAATGATGTTGCTGTTGGAGATTGTGGTTGGTTGAATTTCTGGGAAATGACTTTCAGTATTCCTCCTCCTCCAGGAAGTATTCCTCAATATGAAATTCCAGTTGGAAATCATACTATCTTTTGGATATATGATGACGGCTTTGGAAATACGACTCAACAAATTCAGGAGTTTATAATTACAGAGGATAACATTGCTCCTACAATTACTTGTGCTCCGCTTACCTTAGAATTAGATGTTAATGGTATGGTAGGTACATCTGCTTCAAGTTTAGCAGGTGAAAGTATAGTAGTAACTGGTGGTGATTCTGGAATTGGCGGAGATACTGATTATTGTGTAAATATTACTTCTGCTCAAACCATTTATTTTGGATGGGATTATACTACAGCAGATAATAGTGCATTATCGGATCCATTTGGATATAATCTTAATGGATTTTATACTCAATTATCTGATAATGCAGGTGGTACAAGTCAATCTGGTAATGTTGTACTTACTTTAAATGCTGGCGATGTATTTTGTTTTAAAGCTAGAACTGATGATGGTCTTTTCGGAGGAAACGCTACAACAAATGTAAACTTCTTCCCGGGCTATATTGGTGATTTTGCTCCATCTAATTGGACATTATTTAATATTCCAACTGGAGTAGCTGGTACTGCTACTTTTACTGCTCCAAATGCAACAGATAATTGTGCAATTGACTTAAGTACATTATTAGTGAATGGTAAAAGTAATCTTTTATTCAGCTGTGCTGATATTGGAACTACTAATGTAACTTTAACTATCGCTGATACATCTGGTAATATTGGAGCATGTGTTGCTCCGATTATAATAGTAGATAATATAGCTCCTGTATTTGATACACTTCCTGCTGATACATTTATTCAATGTGATTCTATTCTTGCACCTAGTAGTGGTGTTACAGCTACTGATAATTGTGGGTCAGGGTCAGTAAGTATGAACTTCAATGAAACAAGTTCCCAACTATCTAACTCTAGTATGTGTGGGTATTATAACTATACCATTACAAGAACATGGGTCGCTACAGATGCAAGCGGAAATACTGCCACACATGCACAAAACATTGCTGTAGTAGATGTTCAAAAGCCGGAATATTCATTACCCGATTCTATTAATGTAAGTACTAACCAATTAACTTGTGATGCCAATGTAAATAATAGTTTTGTAAATCTTACCTCTGCTGAAATATTTGATAATTGTGCTGCTTTTGCTGATTTAAATATTTCATACACAGCATCTTTGGCAGATGGAACGACTACATCTGGATCTAATGGAAATGCTTCAGGTACTTATCCGATGGGAACTAATGTAATTACATTTACAGTAGCTGACCCTTGTGGTAATACTGCGATAAAAACACTTACTTTAATTATTGATGATTCATCTGCACCAATTGCATCATGTACAACTGCAGTTACTATTGGTATACCTCAAGGACAATCATCAATTACACTTCCTGCTAATTTAGTTGATAATGGAAGTTTCGATAATTGTCAACCTGTTGTTTTAGGATTATTTAGATTAGCTTCTAATGGAGTTACACTTTTACCTCCAGTATTTGATTGTGATGATGCTGATAACTCAACTCTTCATCCAGTTGTTCTTTATGTATATGAAGATTTAGGTGGAGGAAACTTAGGTCAGTTTTCTACTTGTGAAACTTCTGTAATCGTTCAAGACAATACTAACCCAGTTGCAGTTTGTCAAGACATAACTGTCTTTTTAGATGCTAATGGAAATGCAACTATAGCACCTGCAGATATTGATGGAGGTAGTTTTGATAATTGTACTGCTGCTGCCGATTTAACATATCAACTTTTAACGCCTCCTACTTACAACGTAAGTAATATTGGTGATAATACTGCTCAATTAGTAGTTACTGATGCGAGCGGAAATAATTCATTATGTTCTGCAACTGTTACTGTTGCTCCACCTGTAACTTGTTTTAATGTGGACAACGGAATTAATGGTGGCGGATTTATGGCTGGTACTGGAATTAGTGAAGTACCAGTTACTTCTACTGATTTTGTAAATGGATTAGGTTTCCAATTTACTTTAGAAATAGATGAAACAGTTGGAACATTTGCTGGTATTAATAATATTGACCCAACACTAGCTTCGAGTGGTCTATTGACTAACCAAATCAATGCTACTGGAGATACATTAACGGTATCTTGGTTGAATACAAGTGGAACGCCACTTACATTAAATACTGCACAATTATTTACAATTAGTGTAAATGTAGTTGGAATCGTAGGGTCTTCGACTGGTATTAATTTTATAAATTCACCTACACCTCCTGAATTTACTTCTCAGTATGGTAGTACGATATTTACAAATCCAGAGTTCCCTCCATGTACGACTAATGGATTGGTTCTAGTTAATAATACTGCTACACTTACTGTTTCTGGAAATATTAGAACTTGGGGAATTAGTCAAACTTTCATTTCGTCAATTGACACTACGACTATGCCTCCTGACACTACATTTACTACAAATATCATTGTACCTGTACAAAATGTTCAGAATGTATTGATTGAAAAAGATGAAGATGCAGCTGGATTTTCGTTTGGTGCAACAACTGATATTGATGGAAATTATATAGCCAATATTTCAAATGTTTCTGGTGGTGTTGATTTAGATTTACACCCAAGTAAGAATATTAATTGGTTAAATAATGGAGATGTTTCTTCAAGTGATTTATTCTTTATACAACAACACATTGTTGCAAATATTCCATTCACTTCGGTTTATGAATATGTAGCATCTGATGTGAATCAAGATGGATTAGTTACTACACTTGATTTAGTTTTGATTCAGGATGTTATTGTAAATCCTCCAGGTTCTCCTAACCCATCATTAGTGATAGCTAATTTTGAGCCTTGGAGATTTATTCCTGCTGCGGATAGTTTAGATAATTTCCCTTTACCTGCGTTACCTAATTCTACACCTTTAGGTTATACTGGAACTGATATCATATCATTTACAGATTATTCAACTCCAATGACTGATGTAGATTGGATTGCAGTTAAAATCGGACAAGTGTTTGGAAGTTTAGATCCTACTTTATTAGTACAAATTGATCCAACTCTAGTTTCTACATTAGCTGACGAAAGAAATGGAAATGACCTTGTCATGAAAGCTGAAAATCAAAAAGTTAAAAATGGAGAATTGATTTCAATTCCTGTTTATGCTGATGATTATGCTTCATTTATTTCTTGGCAGTTTACTTTAGAGTTTGATGAAAATACTTTAGCATACGAAGATGTATTACCTGGTGCTATTACAAACTTTGGAGAAGGAAGACTTGGACTTAATGCTGTAGAAGAAGGAATTATCGGAGCAGCTTGGTACGGACTTCCACAAAGCATAGATGAAAAAGAAGCTTTATTTACTTTACAATTTAGAGCATTAGAAGATGCTGATGCTTTAAGTGGTTTGATTGATATAACTTCTACAACTGTAAAAGCTGAAAGTTATTTAATGAATAATTCTTTAGGAAATGTGAGTTTAGAATTCTTTACTCCTGAATCTTCAATTGCAATTGGCGATTTTGAATTACATCAAAATAGACCAAATCCATTTAACGAAACTACTTTAATTAGTTTTGTTTTACCAGAGGCGGGAACAGCACAATTGACAGTATTTGATATTTCAGGAAGAGTATTAAAAATCGTTGAAGGAGATTTTGCAAAAGGATATAATGAAATTAATATTCGAAGCAATGATATTTCCGCTACAGGCGTTCTTTATTACAAGTTAGAGTCTGCTAAACATACTGCAACTAAGAAAATGATTATCCTTAACTAAGTAACAATGAAAGAATAATTTATTCTTTTATCGTTACTAAGAGGATTGTTATAAAATATTATATTTGTGAAAGATAGTCTTGTATCGACAAGTCTATTTTTCACATTTCTTAAAAAAACTTACCTACTATCCTATCTTAATCATTAAACAACCTACTTACTAATTATTAATTTAATCCCAACCGAACATGTATAGAAAAAATAATATACCGGTAATCCTTAATTATATGAAGAAGCATCAATACTTTCTATTGCTTTTGCTATTCGCTTTACCTATCCAATCATTTGCACAACCAACATTTACACTTCAATCAGGTACAGCATCATGTAGTGATCCTAATTATTCTGTTGATCTAGATGTAACTGGTTTCACTAATATGATTTCATGGCAATTTTCTATTGAGTTTGACTCTGATGTCATTGAATATGTTAATAGCACCAATCCCGGTACACTTCCAGGCATCTTCCCTGGAGGATCTGCTGATGGAATTGGACTTGATACTCTTAATTTTTCATGGTTTTCAAGTGCTGGTGTATCAGGAACAACTATAGCTGATAATACTATTCGAACACTCAACTTTCAACCTACAGGAGTAGCGACCAATCTATCCAATATATCTATCATTAGTGGATTAACTCCTTTAGAAATAGTTTATTCAGTTGGAGGCGTTTTCACTACAAGTCCTTTTACATTAAATGATGCTACAGTAACAGTTACCGATACCCAAAATCCTACGATATCATGTTCTAATAATATTACCACGGATTCCAACGGAGCATCAACTGCTACAGTAACTGGTACAACTCCTGCTACTGCTGATAATTGTTCTGTTCAATTTTTTGAATATAATTTGACAGGTGCTACTACTGGTTCAGGTACTGGCTCAGTTGATAATGTTGTCAACTTTAATGTAGGAACTACAACTGTTGAATATACTGTTTTTGATTTCGCTAATAATAGTGCTACCTGTACATTTGATGTAATCGTTACCAATAATAATGGTGGAGGTGGAGGTTCTACTACATTGGATATTTATATGGATAATTTAAATGTCAACTGTGAAGATGGAACAGCAAGTATCAATGTTTATGCAGATAATTTTACGGACATAAGAGGTGCTCAATTTAGTATAAGTTGGAATACTAATTTCTTACAATATGTCGACACCTCCAATATCGTTTTCAATGCTGGATTTACAAGTTTTGGAACAACTAATTTAGCAAATGGACAACTTGGTTTTTCTTGGGGAAATAATACTGGTTTGACCTTTCCTGATAGCACGATTCTTTTTACTATAAATTACGATCTATCAATGCAAGCAGGAATAACTATTCCTATTGTTTTTGTAAATGATCCAATGTTACCTAATGAGTTTACTAGTGAGAGTTCATTTCCTTTCCCTATGGCGAGTACAGAGTTTACATTAACTAATGGTTCAATTTCTATTTTTGATAATATAGCTCCTACAATTACTTGCCCTAGTAATGTAACCGTTCCATCTACCAATGGTATTGATGCAGTAGTTAATAATATACCTCCAGGTGCAGCTGATAATTGTGGAATAAGTGATACAACTTATACCTTAACTGATTCAGCAACTTCTAATAATATTGGCTCTGGTACAGGTGATGCAAGTGGTACAACTTTTCCAATTGGTACAACTATAGTCGAATATACTATTACTGATTTTGATGGCAATCAAGACGTTTGTTCATTTTCAGTAACGGTACAAACTGCTGGAAACATAACAATAATCGCTGATAGTGTAGAAGTAGATTGTGCTGCAAATTCTGTCATCGTTGGATTTCCTGTAGAAAATTTCATAGATATAATCGCAGTTCAATTTACAGTAGAATGGGATGAAACAAAATTAGAATATGTAGGCATTGCTCAAGATAATTTGACTCCACCTGGTACTCCTGGCACGACTCAAATTAATGATGGAATATTAGCCTATGGATGGTTTGGAGCTTCTACTACCCTACCTAATGGAACAGAAATCATTTTAGTTGAATTTAATATACTCGATAATACTCCCGGTAATTCTTATGATATAATTTTCCAAAATACAGGAGTTCAAACTCCCTTATTTGTAACAACTTCTTCTACATTTCCTAATTCAGTTCCTTCTTCACAAGTAACTACTATTAATGGAAATGTAACGATAATTGATGATACACCTCCTACTATTTCATGTCCGATGGATGTAACAGTCAATGCAACAAGTAGTGCTGGAGCAGTAGTTAATAACATTGGTTTTACGGCTTCTGATAATTGTGGAACACCAGTTGTCAATAATGTAATATTGACCTCTCCACCAATGATTGGATTTGGAGATGTAAGTGGAACAACATTTCCAGTAGGAACAACTCAAGTTACTTATACTGCTACTGACGGAGCTGGATTGACGGCGAGTTGTAGTTTTAATGTTACAGTAGCCAATGACCCATTGATGATTGATTGTCCAAGTAATGTTATAATAAATACAGACCCAGGAATGTGTAGTGCTTTAATGTCTTCATTTTCGCCAACCATTAATTCCAATCCATCTAATGTAAATACAATATCGTATGTACTTAATGGAAATGGTCCTACTGGTACAGGAAATGGAGCTACACCTTCTATGCCTTTTAATGTAGGTACAACTACTATTACTTTTACCGTAACAGATGTTTTTGGAGGAAGTGAAACTTGTGTATTCACAGTAGATGTCATTGATAATGTCCCTCCTATTATAACGTGTCCTAGTGATATTTCTATGAGTGCAATTTCAATTGGAACAGCATGTGGAAATAATGTTACCTGGGCGCAACCTGTAGCTATAGATAATTGTACTCCAAATGTACAAATTACAAGTAGTCATAATTCTGGAGACTTTTTCCCTGCGGGAGTTACTCAAGTCACCTACATCGCTATTGATAATTTTGGAAATGTAGACTCTTGTAGTTTTAATGTTACCATATTAGATGGAGCCGCACCAACTATATCCAACTGTCCAACTGACACTACGATATTTGCAGGAACAGATTGTATTACCAATGTTACATGGATAACACCAACTGTAACAGATGATTGTGATAATGCTCCAACATTAACTCCAAGTCTTGCTTCTGGTAGTACATTCTTGCCAGGTACTACGCCTGTCACCTATACCGCAATGGATGGAAGTGGTAATACATCGACATGTACTTTTAATGTTATGGTTATAGATACCATCGCACCTAATATTGTTTGTTCAGCATCACCAACAGTATCGACAACTTCCGTAATAAATGACCCAAATAATTTTATTACAAGTCTTACATCAGTAAGTTGTGATTCGGTTATACTTACATTTGATACTCCTTTTGGAGCTGATAATTGTTTAGGTGTAACAGTTGCACAAAGTCCTGTTTCGACAAGTGGTTCTACTTTTGGAATTGGTGATCATATTATACAATTTGAAGTTACAGATGCTTCTGGAAATTCCTCAGTTTGTGAAACGACAATCTCGGTAGTACCATTTACAACTACTGCAACGGCAAATCCCGATACTATATGTACAGGAGGCAATTCCCAACTATTGACTGCCGATGTTCCCAATTCAACTTATGCTTGGACAGGTCCAAATGGATTTGTTGCTGACATATATAATCCAACAGTTAATAATGTTACTGTTGCAGATTCTGGAACTTATGCAGTTGTCATAACTGATACACTTACTGGTTGTTTTGCTAATGCAATGGTTGACCTTGTAGTAATTCAAGGTCCTGAAATTGAAATTACTTCCGACCTAAGCTATTGTACCAATGGAACTATTGATGTTCCATTAACTGCTACAAATACAGGTTCAATTGATGTGATAAATTGGAAATGGACTGACCCTGCTGGAAATACAATTAGCACCATGCAAAACACTACGCTCGCAATGGCTACTCCTGACTCATCAGGTATCTATTGTGTTTCTGCTCTAGGTTCCAATGGTTGTATTACTGAAGTATGTGTCACTATTACTATATCCGATGATGATAATACAACTGATATCATTTCCTCATGTGGCACTTTTCTTTGTGTAGGGGAAACATGTATGCTTAATGGTACATTTTCAGGAAGTGTAGATTCTGTAGTGTGGTCACAATCAGGTGCTACTGGAGGTTTAATTCCTAGCACTACCAATCAAGCAAATATACAACCTCTTCAAAACGGAATTTACACTTATACCTTTACAACTTATTCAGCAGGATGTGTTTCCTCTGCTAATATTGCAATGCAAGTAAGTTCTCCTGCTAATGTTGCTCCAGATACTATCCCAATTCCATTTAATGGTTCTATGACCACATTTGATGTAACTGATAACGATGCTCTTTTTGGTTCTCTTCCTGGAACATACTTTATCAATATTACTTCTGATGTGAGCAACGGAACTTTGACAGACAATGGAGATGGAACATTTGGCTATGAACCGAATGAAGGGTTTTTTGGTTTTGATCAATTCATCTATGAAATATGTGTGGATTGTCAAGATCAAACAGTCTGTAGCTGGGCTATCGCTACGCTACAAATTACTTCTGAAGATTGCTTAATACCAACAGTATTGACACCTAATGGTGATGATATCAATGATACATGGCAAATAACTTGTACAGGAGAAAACGCTGAAAATGAAGTAATCATATACAATCGTTGGGGAGATGAAGTTTATCGAGCTGCTCCTTATAACAATGATTGGGGAGGAACGTATAACAACTTAGATCTACCTGACGGTACTTATTTTTATATTTTTAAAAAGAACCCTGATGATACAGATCCTCAAAAAGGTGCTATCACCATTATGAGATAGATCGATTACCTAATGAACTTCAACCAAGGTCGAAGTTCATTAGGTGTTTGTTTGTTTTAAATTTTAAAATAAAAAAAAACACACTTCGACTTTAGTAGAAGTATCAAAATAAAAAATATGCGGAATTTAATTTTTACAATCATTCTAGTTGCTTTCGCTGGATTCGCTTATGGTCAACAAGAAGCGCACTATACGCACTTCATGTATAACAACTTAGCACTCAACCCAGGAGTAGCTGGCTCCAAAGGTCATCCTACGATTCTTGCATTGTATAGAAAACAATGGATCGGATTTGAAGGAGCACCTGAATCTAAGTTGATGAGTTTCCATACGCCACTTGGTAAACGAGTTGGCTTTGGTCTTTCCATTACTAATGATGAAATAGGAATTTCTAACTCATGGTATGGTTCTATGGCTTATGCTTATCGAGTAAAATTAGATGATAATGCAACCGTGCAAATTGGTATCCAAGGTTCAATGAGATATTTAGGATTAGACTTTGATGATCCAAGTACTTTTATTTTACAAAATAATGATCCTTCGATTATTGAAGGCGGAGTATCACAACAATACCTCGGCAACTTTGGTGCAGGTCTTTATTTGGATTTAGGAAATATGTTTTTCGGAGCTTCTGTTCCTTACTTTTTCCCTAATACAATTGGTATTGATAAAACATCTATTGATGCTGCAGTCGAGTCACCACACTTTTATATTAGTGGTGGAGCATTGATTCCATTATCTTCATCTTCTAAAACTTCCATAGCATTACGACCTTCAGCATTAGCCAAAATCGTAAATAATGCTCCTTTTGATTTAGACTTAAATTTAAGTTTAGTATTTAATAACAGTATAATTACGGGAGTAAGTTATAGATTAGGTGGAGATGGACAAGGTGAGTCTATTGACTTTTTATTACACTATCGAATAAATAATATTGGATTGGGAATATCTTATGATTATACCTTATCTGAATTGAATAATCATAATAATGGAAGTGTTGAGGCAATTGTTGTTTATGATTTCATAAAAGAAAGAGTCGATATGGCTAACCCAAGGTATTTCTTTTAAAAATCAAAAACTAAAAATTTTCTTAATAATTAAAATATTAAATCCCTGAAATAATTCTTTATTTGTTAAAACCGTTCTAGGAATAGTACAATTTCTTTTTTAGAAATAATTCCGAAATAAATTTATACTCATGAAACATAAAATTATACAAACCACCTTATTCTTATTACTTCTTTTCAATATCCAAATGTTTGGACAAATTCCTACTCCAAATAATGAAGTATTTGTTACCAATGAAGTAAGTATCAATACAGATTTCTTAGAGTTCAGTCCTACATTTTTTGAGGATGGGATTTTGTTTGTTTCTACAAAACCTGTCAATAAAAAGTACAAGGTCAAGGATAAAAGAATTGATAAAAATGTAATGGCAATTTACCAAACCACAAGAGATGATGATGGTAAACTCCAAAAGCCTGAACCATTTGCAGTTGAATTGGTAACAACGGTACATGAAGGACCTTTGACATTTGACCGTACTGCCGACAATCTATTTTTTACTCGAAATAATTATAAAGGTAAAAAAAGAATAAAAGCTGATGACGGTATCGTAAAACTCCAAATCTACTCTTCTGAACGTATGGACAATGTTTGGAAAAATGTAGAGAAACTTCCTTTCAACGAAAAAAATAGTAACTACGCACATCCAAGTATTGGTGTCGAAAATAATCAACTTTTCTTTTCTTCTGATCGACCAGGTGGTGAAGGTGGAATGGATTTATATGTCAGTACCAAAGTTGGAGATGAATGGGGAGAGCCTGTTAATTTAGGACCGACTATCAATACAGAAGAGGATGAAGTTTTCCCATTTATTCATGCTGATGGTACTTTATATTTTTCATCTGAGGCTCATAATAGTAATGGTAAGTTAGATATTTTTACTACAAAACAAACAGACGGTCAATGGATGACTCCTGAAAATATGGGCGCTCCATTCAATAGCGAAAAAGATGATTTTGGAATCATTATCGACAGAGATAAAAGAAATGGTTACTTCTCTTCTAATAGAACTGGTGGAATTGGACAAGATGATATTTATAGTTTTTTCGCTTTAAATGGTTTAGAGAAGAACGATGAACTTCCTGATTTTGAAAAAATGATTACACTTAATGTATTGAGTGAAGCGGATGATAACTTGATTCCTGAAGCGATTGTTACTTATATGAAATTAGACGAGTTAGCATTAGGAAAAGCAATTACAGATATTTCGGGAAGTGCTGGTGATAATCCAAGTGACTTAGTTTTAAAATTACCTATCGATGAAAATGCAACAACAGGTCTAACTGACCTTAATGGTCAAATTCCTTTAAATGTAAACAGAGGTAGCTATGTCGTAAAAGTGGAAAAGGAAGGTTATTTGCCCAAACAATTAGCTATCAAAACTGCAAGTGACATTTTAGAATATACTGTTGTCTTAGAAAAAGATAATGGAGTCATTGCCAACAATAATGGAAATGGAAATGGAAATGGTACAGGAACTTCAACTGGAAGCGGAAATGGTACTAGTACAGGAACAACTGGAAATGGAAGTGGAAATGGAAATGGGACAGGAACTTCAACAAGTAATATTCCTAATTACGATTCCCCTGGTTATGATCCTAATAGCTCTACAGTTCTAATTTCGACTATTGAAGAAGGAACTATAATTGAGTTACCAAACATCTATTATAATTTTAATGATGCATCAATTCGACCTGATGCTCAAATTGATTTGGATGCACTTGCTGAATTTTTATTGACTTATCCGAGAACAGAGATAGAGCTTTCTTCTCATACCGATTCAAGAGGTTCGGACAGATATAATAATCGCTTGTCGCAACGAAGAGCAGAGGAAGCTGTTCAATATTTAGTATCTCAAGGAGTAGAAAAATATAGAATGGTACCTAAAGGTTATGGTGAATCAAAATTAAGAAATGAGTGTAATGACTTTTCAAAATGCTCCGAAGCAGAGCACCAATATAATAGAAGAACGGAAGTAAAAATCACAAAATTAGATGCTCCTATTTCTGTAAAATTTATCAACAATTTACCTTCCTATATTTCTGAAGCTCCTACTAAAGGAAAATATAAAGGCAGAAGTAAATCTAGTTCTTCCTCTTCATCGGAATCTTCTAATATTGTTAATATTAAAAAAACAGATGATAATGAATATAATCCTGATGGAGATTATAAAGTAATTGCTGGTGCTTTTGGAAATATAAGTAATGCAGAAAAACGTTTAGTTCAAATCAGAGAGTTAGGATATAATAATGCTGATATTTTAAAGTTTGGCAGTAGAGAATTATTTCATGTTGTGGTGAGTCGATATGCTACAAGAAAGCAAGCGACTATGACTGTCCGAAAATTAAAATCTCAAAGCATGAGGGCTTTTATTAAAAATTAAAGTTGCTCAATTCTTTTCTTTTATAAAAAGGAAGAGGTTGTATCATCATCAAATGATACAGCCTCTTTTTTTTTATTAACTCCAGTTACGCAAAGATAAACCTCTAACCTAACTTTTTTCCTGATGAAAAAAGTTAATCTAGAGGTTTTGGTTTGCGCAACTTAAGTTTTAAAAAAAAACCAAGTCATTAAGTTGACTTGGATTTTTGCATTTGTAGAAGTGTCTATTAATTATTCCTCATTTAATAAGCAGTTCTCCCCCATTCGTCTATACACATCAAAATTTCATCCTGAATAGTTTGTCAGTTACATTAGTAAGTCTATATTTGATTAAGTACTTGGACATAAGTAATCAGGTATTTTGACCGAGGTTATTTTTTTGTTTAATCGAGGCACAAAAAACGGAGCTACCCCAACGGGTAGTGAGTA
>JALZVK010000370.1 GCA_023301005.1 Saprospiraceae bacterium
AATCAACACCATTAATTATTAAAGATTGAGTGGCAATAGTTTTTATTTCACCATTGAATGTATGTTTTTGAGGTGGGTCCAAAATAACCTGCGAATGGCCAAGTATCCAACATGAACACCAAAATAACACTAGAGAAAGGTATTTCATAACTTTAAAAATAATACTGTATTTGAAAAGTAAGGTTATTTTGGCTTCTCCACTCTTTTCTTGTAATTTCTGTTCTAAAACTTATTTGCCTTTCAATAATTCCTTCTTGTCCAAAAAATATGGATTGTTCATTTTCATAATCTGGACCAGTTGTATAATTTACCCAAAATGTATTTGAAATTCCTACACTGATATTCTTAAATAGAAAGTAATCCAAACTCATATTTAAAGATGGGCCCAAACGAAAAATATTCGAATCTTCGCGAAGATTTGAAAATCCACGTTGATATTCTAAATCTACATTGTATTCATCATAATTGTAATTAACGGTAGACTTAAATCTGATTTGGCTCAACAAACTAACGCCAACATAAAGAACTAATTTTTTATGTAATTTTAACTCTTCATAAATGCCAAAATTTACATATAAGTATTTTCGTTCAAACTCAAACTTATCTTCAGTTCTGCCATTCGAGTCATTATCCACATCAAAAGTTTCCGACTTAGAATAATCAAGACCTATACCCAAGCTTATCCATTTAGAGTTTATCTTTTTATCAAAATTAGCATTTACAAATATTCGTTTAATATTTGTATTAAGTACAGGAGAAAAATTAAGATTTATATCAGGATTTGAAGAATCCTCAATAGAAGATAAATCAATAACCTTTTCTTCTTCTGTGCTGCCAAAATTAAAAATATTAACCCTTAATTTAGAATCTTGAGTATAACTCGTTGTAGAAATTAAGGCAAGTAAAGCAACTACTAGAGTATAAGACTTCAACATAGAATTAATATTTATAGAATTTTTTAACTGCTATTCCATTTTCTGTTTGAATTCTCACATAGAATATTCCTCTATTATATAGATTACTTAAATTTATGCTAATTTCTTCTTTATTTATTGCATCGACTCGTTTTAATATTATAGCATTTGAATCATATATAGCAACAGAGGAAATTAAATGTTTATTATTCAAAGAATTTATGGTTAACTTATCATTTACAACAGTCGGATACACCGAGAAAAAAGAGGAAAATTCTTGAATGTTTTTTGTACTCACTAGTGGATCAAGGATACGCACATCAAATATATTCCTATCAGAATCTAAAGTTACGTTCCCTGAAATAGGGAACATTCTAAACCCCACTCCTTCTGCAATCTCATCTAATCCGTCTGCTAGCGGAAGTATGAATCTGTCTAAACTTCTACTCGTAGATAAAGAGGGTATTTGAAAAGTTTGAGCAATATCTATTTCCAAAGAGTAATCAGTAAAATTAGCATTTCCATCTAAGAATTGTGTATAAATATGAGGAACAACTATAATTTCAAACTCAACCAACTCATTAATTTGGTCAGAGAGAATTACCTCACCAGAGGCGCCGATATCTTCATTTGATTCATTAAGTGTAACCTCAGGGTTCATATTGTCGATTCCATTCCATAAAATAAATACTTCGTGGCAAGCATTCTTATGTATTGCTAAATGTTCTAAAAAGATACTCGGGTAATAATTCCACTCCTCAAGAAAATCAAAGTTTTGAAAAGAATCGTTACCTTCTCGAACCAATGGACTTCTTCGAATTGACAAACCTTTAAGTAAACTAAAATTAATCAATATTGAATTTATATATTCAGGGTCATTCAACAAACGCTCTAAGTCAATGCCTTCAGAATAAAGTGACCCCTGTTTATTTCCAAATTCATCTATTATTGTCTCTCCATTGGACAACGAAATATTTAGCACGTCACTAAAATTTAAATCCTCAGATATTTTATCTGATTTCAATAAGATTTCGTTTTGAGCAGAAGGATTAGAGATTACATAGGTGGAGTTTGGTTCAATATTTCCTTCAAGGGTTACCATTCTATATAGATTCTCACTATTATGCAAGAAAAATTCGAGGCTATAAGAGCCCAAATTTATTGTACGTTCAGTAGGGTTATACAATTCAATTGAATAATTAAGTCGATCAGAATTTTCATTTAAATTATCTCCTTGGTACCCAAAAATAATTTCGGATATCAATATATCAGAACATCTTTGCGAAAATAGATTCCCGCTTAATAATAACAATAGAAACAAGAATGAAGCGGTGAAGCGGTGGCTAATCTCATTTTGTAAAATTTTATAATGGTTAATCCGCAAATGTCGAAATAAAGATAAGTCTATATTTTACAAAAACAAATTATACTCTGTTAAAATTGAACTTGTAGAAATTTAGTTTAATTTCACTAGGTTCTCAATAAGGTTATTGTTTCAAAAGAAAATCTAAATGAGTACAAATTTTTGATAAAATAATTAATTATTTAACTAGTAAGTCAAATACTAATGCAGCATAATCCCTCATAAAGTATTTGTGATTTTGAGTACCACTCAGTAAGCACGCTTTCCACAATCAATAAAAAGTAGCTGACAAATATTTTCTATTATAAACTTAGATTAGCTAAGTTAGGTTAAATATTTTCCACTATAAACCACTTACTGACAAATATTTTCCACTAATCTTTTGATTTCAATCTCTTTATGCAAAAATATTGAAATGGAGCACTATTGATATTTTATTCAAATCTTAAACTCCGTTATCTCCTCATCAGTATCAAAAATACTGGGATAATGCTCTTTTAAATTATTGACAATAAACTCCAATGGCACATCTTCAAAAGTTCCATAATCTTCGAGATACTCTATATTTTTATTTCCCCAAAAGAAAAGGTATTTCAACTTCTTACCTGAACTGAAATCTTTCTTTAACTGCTCTAAGTCATACATATCAACACCCTTTTTCATAGAACCAAACATTGAGCAAGCCATCATCATCGACAAGCTCAATCCACCCAGAATACGTCTTGACAGGCTTTGAATCGAGGTCTACACAAGGATGCGCCTTGTATTCATCCACTCTAACTTTCACCCAATTATTAACAGTCTCATCTGTTAGATTGATCTCTAACAAGTCGCCTTTAA
>JALZVK010000371.1 GCA_023301005.1 Saprospiraceae bacterium
AGCATTAAAATTATATTCCTATCTTATCCATCTAAGAAATAACGGACATTATATTTTTACATTCCATAACCTTTCTTCCATAACAATACTTTTACATTTTCATTTTTTAACATAATATAAAATGAAGGTATAGGATTTTTAGTTTATATTACATACGTAAAATCTAACGGCAGGTATTGTTTTCACAAACTGACGTTCTCCATTAATTAAAAAAAGAAAAAATGAAACAGAAAATCATTCTACTAGCTTTAGGAATACTTACAAACTTTTGTCTATTTGCTAATCCTACCAACTTGACAATAACATTAAATGGATATGATTCTAATTCTCATAAAAATTTTGTTGATATAATTATCCCAGATATCAACTATCCATTTAGTCAACAAATAAAAATTTCAGAGCAAGGAATTATACAAACTTCTTTATTAATTGAAGTTACTAGAGAGATTATTTTCTCCTATGATCAAAGAAATGTTTCTATAATTGTTAGTCCCAATGATAATATTGAAATAGAATTTAAAATTCAAAATTTATTCGATTCTAATAATAAGATAGATGCCAAAACTTCAGGTTTGAACAAGGAAACAAACGCCTTGATTTATGACTTTGGTTATTTAATAGATAAATGGATATTAACATCAACTGGTGCATTTTATGCTGATAAAACTCTTGGAGAATTAAAGTATCAATCTTTGAGAGCAAAGGAAAGAGAAAGTCAGATAAAAAAACTTGACGACCTTATTCATTCTAAAAAAATATCAAATCAATTATTTATTGATTGGGCAGAATCAAAAATAAATTATGCCGCAGGAACAGATTTTTGTACTTATCCATTCTTAGGTGGGATAAATAAAACAATTACTGAAAAGGATTCATACTTCAAATTTATAAATAAATATAATCCAAAAAATATATTTGTTTCTCATTCCGCTTCATATACAGAATATCTAAAAACATTAAGTATGACTCTAAACATTATTGGGGCTGTATCAAATAGTTATGAACAAGAGAGAAATAATCTTAAAAAGGATTCACTATCAATATTTCCAGTTTTATTTAAAATTATTTCTCAAACACTATCAGGTAAGCAACGTGAAAGTGGACTGACAAAAACATTCCTTCATTCCAAAAATATTCCAGAAGCATATTTTGATAGTCTAAGTAATTATTTGACAATTGATGAGATAGAAAAAATAAAAAAAATTGATGAGGTTAATAATAAGACGATATTAAAATTATTAGAGGAATTTGATTTAAGAGAGAAAGAGAAAGCACCTCTAAAAGAACTCTATGAATCTACAAAAGGAAAAATAGTTCTTCATGATTTTTGGTTTATAGGATGTGCACCTTGTATGAGTGAGTTACCTCATTACAATACGTTAATAGAAAAATCTGGAGATGATGTTGAGTTTATCTTTTTTGGAGTTTATATGGAGGAAGAAAAATGGAAAGAAAAAATTGAGTCTCTAAATCTGAAAGGTAAACACTATTTGTTATCTAAAAATCAGATAGCTTTCTTTGAAAGATATTTTAAGCTGAAGGGATTTCCACACCATCAAATAATAAATAAATCAGGACAAATAAAGGATGGATATTTCCCAAGTGTAATTCCAAATAATTTTGATTTAATTCTCGACACATTTAATAAAATTAGAGCTGAGAATTAATAATTTAAAAACTATAACAATGCTTTTACAAAAGTAACATTCAAATAAAATCTTATTTCCTTTTACTTAAAAGGAAAATCTCTATATAAATCAGACTAATAAAATATTTCCAAAGCAATGAAAATTCAAAACATATTATTTTTAGTATTCATTTTTCAAATACTCAGCATTAATATAAATGCTCAAACAAAAGGCGATAGTTTAATTGTTTTTGTTGGGGAATTAATAAATGTAGAATATGTTCCAGCTACAAAAGATATTAGAACTGAAATTAGAAATGGAGACACAATTGAAGTAGAAATACCAGAGTTTAACTCCAAATACAAATCAAAATTCAAAGTAATCAAATTGATAAATGGATTTTATAATCAAGATACTATTGATTTTTTTTCATATGTGCATTCTGAATACCCAGGATATATTAAATATAAACATTCACTTCTTTTCATCTCTCAATATGGTGAAGAGTTGGTACAACAGAAATACACATATTTTCCAGTTTACAAAACTAAAAACGGAAGATGGGCAAGCGATTATAGTTATTCTGATTACAGACATCCATTCAGAAATGAATTTACTGTTCACCCTGAGAATATTGAATTCGAAAAAGAACTTTCATTTGATATTAGCAAAATGAGGAAAACCGATATCGAACAAAGATATCCAAAAGAATATTATGATATCAAGGATGGAAAAGCAATTGCAAAATTTGGAAATTATATCGAAGAATTATTTGAATTAAAAAAACAAGGTTACCTTAAAGCAAGAGGATTCTTTTAAAAAAAATATCAAGATGAATGAAACGAGGTAAGATGGATGAAATGAATTCGACTATAATTCGCTACTTTTTCACTTATGGGCAAAAAAATTCCTACACTCCAGAAGGGAAAAAAAAGTGTAGGAAAATTAAACATACTATGAGAAAACTCCTGCAATATATAGCGAGAATTAGGGTCTAAAAAGGTATATTTAGTAAACGGGGGTGAAATGAACTAAAGTGGTGCATATTTTTTAGGAAACGGTATAGCAGGAAAGAAGTAACATCGTACTTTTTCGAAGGGAAAAAATTTCCTGCATCTCAGGAGGGAGCAAGATGCAGGAAGATTAAACAAACATACTATGAGAAAACTCCTGCAATATATAACGACTTTTTTGAATATAAAACCTGAAATGACCAAGTGGGACGGTATTATAAGCGAGTGGTAGTTTTTATTTAGATAACGGATTTAAATATTTATTAAATATTTATTTGAAGGTCGATGATTGGAATTCTGACCTCTACTCGAGTTCCTTTTGCTTCTCCATTTGCCTTTAGCAAATCTATTGTTTGTACATGAAATCCTTTCTTATTAGATTTATGTAAAATCCTTAATCGTTGCTCTGTAATCAAAGTTCCCCTTGATTTATGAGTAAGATGATAGCCATCTTTCTTTTGTCTTTCTTTGACGACTTTCCGCCCTACTCCATTATCCTCTATCACACAAAGAATAGTATCTTCATCAGCTATAGAGAAATCAATTTTCACTAATCCTTTCTCCACAGTCCTCAAACCGTGTTCAATAGCATTTTCTACATAAGGTTGAATTATCATTGTAGGTACGCCCATAATATCTTCTTCAATATCTTCTGACATATTGATAGAATAATTAAGTGTATTTTCAAATCTCAGTTTCTGATTTAGAAATAAATAATCTCCTAAGAATTCTAGTTCTTTTTCTAATGATATTGTTTCCAAGTCAGAATACTCTAAACTTTGACGCATCAACTTTGCAAATTTTGCCAAATACTTAGTTGCAAAGTCAGTCTGATTAGAAGTAATAAAGTTTTGGATACTATTCAGAGCATTATACATGAAATGAGGATTCATCTGTGCTCTCAATGCTTTTAATTGTAGACCTGTAGCTTGTAATCGAAGCATCTCCGCTTCTTGCTCACTTTTCTCAGCTTCATATTTAATCCTCATTTCAGTTACACCTCGTTTATTGATTTGAGTATAATGTTGCTCTTTTATTTCATTGTACAATTGCAAATAATCATAAGCAGATTTATAATTATTCATTTCAGCATGATAATCAGCGATTGATTGACATACATTTGATAATTGATTCAAATTATCATCTGCATAATTAAACGCACTTAAAAAAGCTTTCTCTGCCTTCTTATATTTTTTTATATCAGTAAAGAGTTGTGCCTTCCAACATTCAATCATGGATAGATTGGTACGATTAACACTTCTTCGTTCTATATATAAATTTTCTGCTTTACTGAATAGTTCTAATGCTGGTTCATATTTTTCTTTTAAATAATAACAATACCCCAAATTCGCATAAGCTCCCGCCCTAGCATCTTGACTAATATCATCTTGGATTTGTATAGCCTTACTAAAAAATGCTTCGGCACTATCATGTTCATCTAGTGACATATATCCTTTACCAACATTTAAATAGTGCCATGACATCCGAGTTCTCATTCCTATCGTTTCACAGAGGTTAGCACCTTTTAAATATGCATTTACACTTTTCTCTGTATTACCATTATGTTCATATATATTTCCCAATCCACTATATATCAATGCTAAGAAATAATAATCCTTTAGCGTCAATCTATGTTCAGCAGCTGTGATATTCTTTTCAGCTTCCAAAAGCAATTCAATCGCACGAGTATTATTAGAAACATGCAGACTCAAAAATCCTAATCGACAAGTAATTCGAGTCTCTAAAAGTCTATCAGGAAATGCCTTTAGCTTTTTACTGGCTTCTTCTAAGTAATATTTTGCCATTTCCCTTTTATCCAAATTCAGACAAGTACCCGCATAATCAATATAGGTATCGACTTGCTGTTGGATATCTCCACGCTCTTCTACGATGGCTATAGACTTTAAAAAATGTTGTTCGGCAAGTATATAATTATAGAGTTGATTCTCTATAAGAGCAGTATTCTTATGATAATTTAATTCAAAATCTGGATTAGGATTATCTTTTAAGATTTCAGAAATTTCAGCGAGACATTTTTGACCTTCTCTTACATTTGTGAAAGTATAATGATTCGCCAATTGATCTAACATGACTAATCGTTGGCGATTATCTTTTTGTTTTTCTAGTTGTCGTTCTAACAACTTAATATTAGACTTTTGCTCTAAATGGGTAGTCATATTAAATGTATTTAATACAAAAAAAAGGCTACATTTTTTACAATGTAGCCATCAGCGATTACTTATGTAAAAGCTTATTTTTTATTGAGGGATTATATCTCCGCAGCCACTAGAATTATTTTTCTTCTTTTTTCCCCCAAATATTTTTTTCATGTTAATCTTCGGAAGATGACTCAGGTCATCTAAACGTTTCTTTTCTTTACTTTTGTTGAATGTAAAAAGTCCCATAGTGTTTGGATTTTGTTTAGAATACTCTTTAATATCAGTAATAATATAGTGAAGTTATGAAATAATATTAAGACTCACAAATGATTACGCAACGTAAGTACATGTGTTTCAGCACTTTATATCTTTTTTTTACTAATTTAAAAAAGTACAAATACATTTCATGCTGCTAATCAACGCTTTACAATATCAATCTAACTTGTTAGATAAATAACACTTATTTAAAAAATTTAAATTCCTTCTTGGAGTCGTCTCATTTGCTCCATAAAAGCAGGTCTTCGACGACGTGAAACTTCTATTTTCATACCATCATCCATCACTAAGTAGCCTCCATCACCTTTTACAAATTTCTTCATATAATTCAGATTGATAAGATGGCTTTTGTGTACTCTATAAAAATTGACAGAACCTAACATATCTTCATAAGCTTTGATGGTTCTTGAAGCTGTAATTTTATCTCCATTTGATAAATGGATATGAGTATAATTATCTTCTGCTTCGCATCTGATAATATCTTGGATATTGATAAAATAAATCCCATCCAAGGCTGAGATACTCATTTTTTTAAATGGGTTGGGCTTGTTGTTATTGTAGTGTTGATTAAACACTTCAAGCCGCTCATTCATAAAGTTAGATTTGCCCACATTAATTCGACTTACTGCTTCCTTCAAGTCATCAGGATCAATTGGTTTAAGTACAAATCCAATCGAACTATAATTACATGCCTTTATCGCATGTTCTTGAAATGCAGTTACAAATATTACCTCAAATGAAACTTTATCTAAATCATTCAATAATTGAAAAACCAAACCATCAGGTAAATTGATATCTAAAAATGCCACATCGAGCTTTGATTTCAATTTTTTCAGTAATTGTTTTCCCTCTGCTATACTTCCTGCTTCACCTAATACACTAATATCTGTACAATGTTCTGCAAGAATATTTTTAAGATTATTCAACCCTTTCTTTTCGTCTTCAATTATTATGGCTTTTGTCATACTGTTATTATAAGTTGATTTCACTTTTAAATTAAAACACCATATTTGCTATTATAATTTGATAATAGACAAATAGAATTTTAGCTAATAAATTAATTTGATAGAGTAAAAACGAGGACCTGTTAGTAAGTTTATTTCCATCAAAGGTAAAAAAAATCTCTTATTTCATATATGCATTTTTTAACAAATGTTAACTGATTAGAAAAAACATATAATATACTGCATTAATCAATTATACTTATTTTATATTCTATTTCTACATCATCGTAGGCTGTTTTTCAAAATTAAAATTTTATTAAATTTCCAAACCAAAATCTAATATAGTGTGACAGCCTTAATCCTAGTATTAATATCACAAAAATTTCATTTTTGAAAGCAACAAAATTTATACATTTGCGAGTAAATAAGAGAAAACTTTTCTTATTCAATGTATTTTGCATTTTCAAAATGTATTGAATTTTATCAATTACAGATATGTCTAAAAATATTAAGAAAGAAGATTTCAGCCCTTTTAAGGAAAAAATGCATGAGATTATTTTTGAGGCTGATACACCACTTGGAAAAACTTTTGATATTGCACTTATCATTGCCATCCTCGCTAGTGTACTAGTAGTAATGTTGGAGAGTGTCGAAAGCTATGATGCAAAATACCATCAGATATTTGATATTCTAGAATGGATATTAACTGCTTTTTTTACTATCGAGTACATTATGCGATTATACATTGTATATCGCCCTATAAAGTATGTTCTTAGTTTTTTTGGATTAGTTGATTTATTATCGATCCTCCCTTCTTATCTGAGTTTTTTCATTGCTGGTTCAGAATCATTAATGGTGATCAGAGTTTTAAGACTATTAAGAGTTTTTAGAATTTTCAAACTTGCCAAATTCACTAGAGAAGGTCAAATCATTATGATTGCAATGAGAAAGAGCTATAAAAAAATATTAGTCTTTCTAACTTTTGTATTGCTATTGGTTACCATCTTTGGATCTATCATGTACATTATAGAGGTGGATCATCCTGATACTGGTTTTGATAGTATTCCACGAAGTATCTACTGGGCTATTGTTACTTTGACAACTGTTGGATATGGAGATATAGCTCCTCATACACCTCTTGGGCAATTTCTAGCTGCCATTGTAATGATGCTTGGTTATGCAGTAATAGCTGTTCCTACTGGAATTGTAACAGCTGAACTAACTACAATTAAAGAACAACATAATACACAAGCTTGTAGATTTTGTGCAACTGAAGGACATGATGATGATGCTGAATATTGCTATAAATGTGGAGAGGAATTAAATCTTCATTTTGATGAGGAAGACGAGGGTTAGTTGCAACTATCTAGAATAGACCATTTTATTGAGAGAAAAGAGAATACTTACTGTAGTGATTTTTTTTATGTCCTTTATATCTCTTCTAAATATATTCATCTAAATCTGCGAGGAAGCCTAGTCGTAGCAAATAATCGTTTGATACTATATCGCCCTGCACCATTGACATATACCATCATCAAACCTCCGATGATCGCCAAGTTTTTCATAAAACCTATTGAATTGATTCGATACAATTCAGGTGGGTCATTCCAAAAAGAATATACTATAAATGTTGTTGGTATATAAAATAACAATAATAACACGGCCCCGAATTTAGCTCGATAACCAGTCAAAATTAATACTCCTCCTAATATCATTAAAAAAATTGCTCCTCCTAATAATAAATCTTGCTGCCATGTAATTCCATAAGCGGCCATTGATGCTTTGGTCTGCTTAAAATGTTTTAAAGAGTCATAAGCCTCCCATAAAAAAATAAGGGATAAAAAAATCCTTGCCAACAAATCTATTCTATCTTTCATTTGTTCTACTTAAAATTATTCAAAATATTGAGCAACTGCTCTTGCCACATTTTGTCCATCCATAGCTGCTGAAATAATTCCCCCCGCAAATCCTGCTCCTTCTCCACATGGAAAAAGTCCTTCTGCATCTTGATGCATTAATGTTTTTGGATTTCGAGGAATTCTAAGTGGCGAACTCGTTCTGCTTTCTGTTCCAATAATATTTGCTTCCTCAGTATAATAACCTTTCATTTTCCTTCCAAATTCTTTCATTCCCATTCTTAATTTTTCTCCAATCTGTTTTGGTAACAATGTACTTACGGGCGCAGAAATCAATCCTGGAATATAAGAAGTGTCAGGCAAATCTTTGGAAAGTTTGTTATTGACAAAATCGGTCATTCGCTGCGAAGGTGCTTTTTGACTACCATCTCCAAATTGAAACATTGCTCGTTCTACACTTTTTTGAAATTCCAAACCTGCAAAAACTCCATGCTTTGCAAATGGTGCTAAGTCTTCAGGTTCAACTGCTACTACAGTTCCTGAATTAGCAAATGGAGAATCTCTTCTTGACATCGACATGCCATTCACTACAATTTCACCTGGTGCAGTTGCCGCAGGTACAACCAATCCTCCTGGACACATACAAAAAGAAAACACACCTCGCTCTCCTACTTGACATGCTAAACGATAACTACTTGCTGGAAGATTTTCTTCTCTTTCTTCTTGACGATATTGAATCTTATCTATCAAAGGTTGCGGATGTTCTACTCGTACTCCAAGTGCAAATGGTTTGACTTCCAAACGAATATCTCTTTGATGTAACAACTCGTAAATATCTCTAGCGGAATGCCCTGTTGCTAAAATGATTCCTTCTGCTCGATGTTCGTCCTTCTCATTTACAATCACTCCAACCATTTTTTTCGCTTCGCTCCCATTTGTTTTTTCTGTAAATATAAAATCGGTAACGTGCGAATCAAAATGAATTTTACCTCCATATTTTAATATAGTTTCTCTAATATTCGCAACAACCTTAGGCAACTTATTAGAACCAATGTGGGGATGAGCATCTATCAATATATCAGAAACAGCTCCATGTTCTACTAATAATTGCAAAGATTTAGCAATATTGCCACGTTTGTGGGAACGTGTGTATAATTTTCCATCAGAGTAAGTTCCTGCTCCTCCCTCTCCAAAACAATAATTTGAATGTGGATTCACCTCTCCAAATTGTTGTATCGCTCTTAAATCTCTACGTCGAGTTTGGACATCTTTTCCTCTATCAAAAATGATTGGTTTTAATCCCAATTCGATTAATTCCAACGCTGCGAAATATCCTGCTGGACCTGCACCAACAATAATAACAGATTTTGCATTTTCTACATTTTGAAATTGTTCTAGAATGGCAGGTTCTGCATTTCGTTTTTCCTCTACATATACCTCAACTCTAAGTCGAAATACAGGACGAGTTCCACGCGCATCTATTGAACGTCGTTTGACTACGACTTCTTCAACTTGCGTTGCATTCACCTTTGCTTTTTTGATAGCTAATTTTTTAATTAAAGCTAAATCATGTAAAGCTCTTGGTTGTAATTTTATTTCGACTTCTTTAATCAATGGATTTATTTTAGGAAGGCAAAGGTGGGATTTTTTTTTGAATAAGAAAAGAGGAATGAAGGAATAAGAAAATACAGATTTGAGAATTTTGTCCCTTTTGAAAACGGGATGACGAGTTGGCTTTTTTTACGATTTTACAGCACAGACTTTATTGGAGGAAGGAAATATTCAAGCGATGGCTTATCCTAATCCGATTGTAACAAGACATTTACAAATTTGGATGAAAGGTATTTCGGGTGATGTACAAATTGAATTATTTTTTTTGACGAGTTAATTTATTTTTTACCGCAGAGTTGGAATGAGTTGGCGCAAAGTTGCGCAGAGTTTTTTTACTAAACATCTTAAAAACTCTGTGTAACTCTGCGCTAACTCATTTCAACTCTGCGATGAAAAAATTACTTCATCATCAATTTGATACTCAAATCAAACTCGTCATAAATTGTTTTGTCTCCTAAATTCTTAAAGAAATTTCCAGAACCATATTGAACATTATAGTCAGTTCTATCAATTGTAATATCTGCAGTAGCTATTTTTTTTCCATTCTCTTCTCCTACTTTAGCATTGAATTTAATTTCTTTTGAAACACCTTTAATCGTTAACTCACCTTTAATTTTATAATCCCCTGCCATACCTCTAGAGGTTACTTTAGTGATTTTAAAATTAGCAGTTGAATGATTTTCAACATCAAAAAAGTCAGATGAATTTAAATGTCCTTCTAATTTTTCTTTTCCTCTTCCTGCTTTTAAATCTGTAACCTGAAGTGATTTCATATCTATATCAAAACTTCCACCAACTAACGCATCATCAGTAAAGTCTAATTTTCCATTTTTGACTTTTAAAGTTCCAACATGACTTCCTGTTACTTTATATCCTTTCCATGTGATGATACTATTTTCTGTATCAACTGATAAATCTCCTACATTATTAGGAGTAAATGCAAATGTCAACAAAGCTATAATAGCTAGACTAAATAAATTTTTCATAAGTAAAATGATTTTTTTTTAAAACCAATTTTGAAATCGGTTTGTTTATTTTTTTTATTAAAAAAATGATCGATTATAGTTATATAACAACACAAAGATATAAAATGTTTAAACAATAGATGTATAGACATCTATTGTTTAAAAAATTTTATCCTCGCATTTTATCTAATAAAATATTGAGTTGAGCAGCTTCTTCATTAGATAATGTTTCTAAAGTACTTCCTACCTCTTCACCTAAAAGTTTAGTTGCTTTATCGACTACTCTTATTCCTTTTTTAGTAATAGCAATATCTACTTGTCTTCTATCTGTAGGGCAAGAATGTCTTTCGATGAGACCTTTTTGATTTAATTTTTCAACTAAACGAGAAGCGTTGGACATTTTATCAATCATACGTTCAGTTAATAATTTCACCGTAGCAGGTTCAGGATGTCTTCCTTTTAGTATTCTTAAAATATTAAATTGTTGGATAGAAAGGTTGAAGGTTTTTAATACTTTCAAATTCATCGTACTTATCCAAGATGCGGAGTATAAAATATTCACAGCTAGTTTATGATATTCATCTTTGAATTGCTCTTGTTGGATTTCGTCTTCTAATCTCATATTTAATTTTGAATGAAGAATTTTAAATTTTGAATGTACCAAAAATCTTGTTTCTATCTAGTTTAAATTTATCTATAAAAGAATATATACATCAACATTTAGTGTTATAACATCAAATATACTTTTAAGTTTATTCAATAAAAAATCCGCATCATGAAAATTCATGATGCGGATTTTTTATTAAAAAACTAAAGGCTTAGAATGGGCAAGCAGCACATTCGTTAACTCTAGCATTTTGATTAATTTGCGATTGTTCTCTTACATCATCAGTACAAGTAGAACATCCAATAATTTTGAATTCTGTTCTACGATTCATTTGATGCTCTCTTTCGCTACAAGGAATATTGTTCGCACAATTATTTACATTATTAGTTTCCCCATACCCTTTTGCCACTAATCTATCTTCAGCGATTCCACACTCAATAAGTGAACGAACTACTGACTCTGCACGTCTTTGAGAAAGACTTCTGTTATATCTATAAGAACCTCTTGAATCAGTATGAGAACCAATCTCAACTACCAAATCAGAATTTTCTCTCAACATATTACATAACTTCTGAATCTCAGAAGTAGCATCATCTCTAATATATGATTGATCAAAATCATAGTAGATGTGTAATAAATAAGAAACAGAAGCTGTATTTATTTGACCAGTTTCTTTGTTAATACTAGTAGGTGATACTTCCCAAGCTGTACTTGAACCTCCATCAACTACTTTACCATCTTTGATTTGAGAACTTCCGTAATCTCCAGTAAATGGTTCTCCTGAAGCTAGATCAATATATTTTCCAGTTTCTGCATCTATGACAATTCCTGTAGGTGTAGGATTTTCAGTTACTGGAACTGGAGCTGAGACTATAGGATTTGAAGTTGTAGGTGCTGGAGCAGATATAGGATTCAAGTTAATAATTGCACTTAGCGTATCTACATCTCCTTTAGTACATAGCTGATCTACCGAAGAACCAAAATATTCTGCTTTTTCTCCACCAACTGTATAACAACAATCAGCAGCTAAAGGAAATTCAAATGTACCTGAAGCATCAGTAAATAACTCAACTGGCTCTTCTTCGCAATCATTAGTTAATGTTACTTTAGCACCTTCTATTGGGTCTCCTGTAATTTGATTAACAACTATACCTTCAAGCAAATAGATGTTTTCTTTCTTCAATGGAATCTCAACAAATACGTTCTCTCCTACTTTGACATTCTTTGTACAACCTTCTTTTGCGTTATCCATGTATTCGTCCATACTTGCAGCAAAATTACAACATTGATTCAATTTCATGTCGAAAGTAATCTTTCCTTCGCTATCTGTCATCATTGTATTTCCAGTACAATCATTTACAACTGTTGCACCAGGAATAGGTTCTTTAGTTGCTTCATCATATACTAAGATTTCCATAACAGCAGCAGATTTACAGAAAGAGTAAATATCATCTCTACCTGCTCCACCTTCTCTATCAGAAGTAAAGTATCCTGCTTTTCCTTCCTCATCGAAGATGATTCCGAAGTCATCAGAAATTGTATTTAAAGGGTAACCCATATTGACGATGTCGCCAAATTCGTCGTTACCTTTATCATCCATATAATAGATGTCTAATCCTCCTAATCCAACATGTCCATCAGAACCGAAATATAATTTTCCACTTTTTTCGTAGTAAGGGAAAATCTCATTTCCTTCTGTATTGATTCTTGCTCCAAGGTTAATCGGAGGTCCCCAAGAACCACCTTCCTTAACTGTTACATATAAATCCATTCCACCAAATCCACCAGGCATATCAGAAGCGAAATACATTTTCTCTTCACCTGGAGTTAATGTTGGGTGAGCTACAGAATACTCATCACTATTAAAAGGTAATCCTTCAATATCTTTCCATTCTTCACCAGTAACTACTGCAGAGAATATTTTTAATCTAATGATACCTTCGTCATCTTTTCCAGTTTTACCATTCAAAACATTATTTCTAGTGAAATAAATTTTTGATTGGTCACCATTATAAGTAACTGCAGCATCATGAAATTTAGAATTCAATTTTTTAGAGTATTTCTCAGGAGTATCATAAGTTTCAATCTTACACTCATTCATCGGGTCAGCATTTTCACCACCAGCACCACCTTCTTTGTTCTTCTTTGCATAGAACAATTCGTTAAATGGATTACCCGTCCAACAATGCGCACGTTTGATAGCAACACCTTTATCTCTCTCAGATGCGAATACTAATCCGTCACCGAAGTAAGCAGGGCTAAAATCATCTAAGTTGGAGTTGAAATCAACATGATTGATTTGATAGATGCCTGCATTTTTAGTACGCAATTCATCCTCATAATCACATGCTTGTACGAGGTATTGACCTCGCTGATCCTCTGGTACATCATTTACATATGCCTGATACCATTCTCTCGCAAGATCACATTTTCCATTACGTTGGAGCTGTTGACCATAAAATAATTTGTGGATTGGTTCTACTTCTTCAAGTTGAACTACTTGACCATACCAATATTCAGCATTTTCCGAATCATTAATTTTTCGGTAAGCTTCTGCTAAATTAATTTTAGCTTCTGGATTATCGTTTTTCTCAAGAATTTGATTGTACAATTCGATGGCACCAATATAATTTAATTGTTCCATGTACATTCTTGCTTTCTTAACTTTTGAAAGCTGGGCGATGGCGCCGCTTGATGCTAACATGCATAGCAATAATGCTAAAATTACTTTTTGTTTTATCATGTTACTAGTGTTTTAAATCGTCCCTTCGGGATAAAACATTTCGATTTTTAATAATAAGGTTACACTTGTGAAATGATAAGGTAAGGTCAGGAGAGTGACTGGATATATTCCAATCAATCTTAATACTCACTTTTTTCATTTCAATTAATAATTCTACTGATTAAAGTCTGATAGTTTTCTCTGTTTAAATTTACATTTACTAAACCTTTTCGGGTTTAGTAAATGTAGTCAGCCTCCGCTGAATATATCTTAGAAGTAACGTGGTGTTACTATCTGCTTAGATCTATAGTTGAACTCATATCCTAACATAAGTTCAAATGTACCTCTAGCAGGACTTTGAAGTTTTGTTAAAGTATAATCATAAGCTGCACCAATTCTCAAACCACTTTTCAAATAATATGCTGCCCATAAATCAACTGAGTCAAATGAACTTGTATCATTAAATGCTTCGATAGCTGTACGGAAAGATGTTCCAATCCAAAGTGCTTCGTAGAACAAGAATGATATATCAACATCTACCTCTGTAGGTGCTCCAATATCTTGGAAAGCATCATCTTTATTGAAGTTACTTAACAATCCAACATTCTTAACTAATAATGAAGGCTTGAATACTATCATATCTCCTTTGATTGGAATAGCTCCTCCAATAGTTGCATAGTAATGACGGTATTGTCTTGCCCAAATTTCAGTAGTTGCACTTGCTCTTAGATCATACTCAATTAAATGAGGACTAGATAATCCAAGATAAAATCGTTTAGTATAATAATAGAGACCTGCTCCAAAATTAGGTAACCAGAAACTTGGTGTAGCATCAAAAAATGCTTCATCAGGGTTAGAATCTGCTAAAGTCAATTTGTTCCAATCAGCTCGCCAATTGGTCACACCTCCTTGTAATCCAATTGCTAATTTACCTCTTCCGACTGGAATACGATAAGCATAACTAAGGTTAGCACCCATTTGGTTAGTAGGTCCGATAACATCATTGTATGCACTTAATCCAACTCCTACTCTTTCGTTCTTTAAAGGAGTGTGAATTGTAAAAGTTTGCGAAACAGGTGCACCATCTATACCCCACCATTGATTTCGGTAAAGCAATCCAATTGCTAAGTGATCCTTAGCACCTGCATAAGCTGGATTGTATTGTAAACTGTTGAACATATATTTTGTAAACATTGGATCCTGCTGAGAAAAAGCAGAATGCCCAAAAACAAAAACAAAACATAATAGAGTAAAAATCTTTCTCATATCTTAATGGTATTTATTGGATGTGCGTAATATGTCTAATTCTAAATATACGTCACACTAGTTAAAGACAAAAACTATGCTAAGTTACTATCAAAATAGACATCCTAAATAGCATCCAATCTAAGTGTTTGATTATCAATGACTTACGTCATATTTTTTAACAAATTAAAAGATTAAATATATAGTATATTCTTAATAAAATTTCCTTTTTTTTTGTCACAAATCCCTATCTCTGTAAATATACGTACCCGCTGTATGTATTTCCCACACCATCATTAAACAGATAAAAATAGGTTCCATTCTGTAAACTTGTACCTTCCCATAATCCATCCCAATCATTTGTATAACCTTCTTTTCGGTATATCTCATTTCCCCATCTATTATAAATTCTTAAAATATTATTAGGGAAATCTTCAGCTCCTTTTATAGTAAAAAATTGATTGACTTCATCTCCATTAGGTGAAAAACCATTTGTAAATTCTAATGGACCTCCTACTGTTGTTGCTTCACACGAAATAAAAACAGTATACAATGCTGTATCACATCCTTCCACATTACATATCACATAATTGAATTCATCTACAATATCACATTCAGTTGCAAACGGCGTATAAATAATATTACACTCACCATCGAATGCAACTGTTCCTTCATTAGGACCTACTCCACCAAACGTAGTTGGCAGTATATAGTAGTTAGTCAAAAAATCATTAGGAATCAAATCATTATCACAAATATTCGAATATAAAGTTTCGTTATATATCACAGTATCTATGTCATCATTTGCGACTAAATCAATTGGTTGTGCTGGTAATACATTTGCAATCAAAATAGTCGTATCACAAGTTCCAAAATTATCACATATAGAAATACAAGCAGTATCTTGTCCAACTGAATTACCTAAAGCATCAAAGCAAGTTGTCTGATTATTTAAAGTAAAAACAGCTACTCCACCTGCGCCTGAATTACCACATAAATTTTCAATGACTACTATATCTCCTCCTAACTCTGTCGTGTCGATACAATACTCTCCGAAGTCTCCTAAGTTAATATCTTGATATAGCGTATCAGTTATTGGATTAGAAACATAAGCTACAATAAAAGTGGTATCTATATTTCCTAAATCATCTGTTACATAAATACATGCAGTATCTATTCCTATATCTATTCCTGAATAATCCAAACAGTAAGTCGTTGTATCAATATTAAAAACAGCGAACTCTCCTGATTGCATTGGACATCCATTGGTGATATTTACTACGTCGCCATTTAACTCAGAAGTATCTATACATAATTGGTTAGTCGTATTGACAAACATCGTATCATAAATCCAAGCAACTGTTATATTCGACGCTTGAGGAATTACATTTACATATAAATAAGTCGTATCGCAGATTCCAAAATTATCGCAATAAGCATAACATGCGGTATCTTGTCCTATACTTGCGCCTATTATAGAAACACAATTATTTCCTCCTATCAAATTAAAGTCAACTGGTGTTCCTGGATTACTAGGACAAAGTATTTCAGTTGTCGAAGGTTGTTGTGCTAGCAATTCTCCAAAATCAAAACAATATTGATGACTAGAATTTTCTTCTATTTCAAATACTTCGGTACTCGTTTGTACACAAAGAATATTTACATAAAAAGAATCCACACAAGCTGTTCCTCCATTTTCAACTATTTGTATCCAATGTGTTCCAACGCCTAGATTCAAAGATGTTCCTATCATACAGGAATCAAATCCGCTGGAGTACATTCCACCATTATCGACAAATGAATAATTGCCAATATCACTAAATGGAATGTCGACACATACTCCTGCTGTACCTCCACAATCTGGAGTTTGTACATAAAAAGTATCTTGCGTAACTATGTCGTTAAGGAATAGAATTGTGGTTTCCGAAATTTCTTTTTTATTTACTTCTTTCATACTAAATGAAAAAAGTGAGACCGAGAACACTACCAATAAGGCAGCTCCTAGAAAATATCTTTTCATAATCTGGATTTTAGGATATTATCCTATTCTATAATAATCGACCTTTTGGTATTGAAAACTTGTTTATCGGTTGGAAGTAAACTCGGGCGAAAAACTTTTCAACTTAATCTTTAAAAGGGTGAGTTTTTATTCTGTTTTGCCTTTGTTACTATGTACTGGGACATAAATTTAATCAACTTTATATAAAAAAATATATAAATTGAAATAAAATTTTAATTGTTCGTTTGTTGTTTTTTGTTGAATGTTATTGCTCATATATAACAATTCTATAATACCTAAAACCATGCCAACGGATTTAAGTTATTAGACAAAAGAAATCGTGTATTTATAAGGATAAGATTTTTTTGATAGTTTTCTTTAAAAAATCATTGCATACCCTGCGGTATCTTATTATTTTTTAAAGGAAAACCTGCCGACAGGCAGGCAGGTAGCGGAAAAAGATATTCTTATAAAATACGATTACTATTGT
>JALZVK010000372.1 GCA_023301005.1 Saprospiraceae bacterium
CCAATATTCTGCACGAACATTATCCTTCTCTACAAAAAGATGATATTGATTATCCTCAATTTCTGATTCAGGTTTTACATTAGAAAGGTATAGCACATTTCCCAAAACAATAGTTTGAATAGCTTCAAAATTGGAAGGCAAAGAATATCCTTTTTCAAAAAAATCTAATCCTTTAATTGTATATTCTTTATCTAAACGATTGACGACATAAACGGAGTCTTTTGTTATTTGTACACGCACCGCTTCATAATTTGCTTTTTTTACTGCAAACCAAAGGACACTATCTTTTCGCATTCGAATATGTGCAGTAACTTTTACTTTTTCATATTCATCTCGGTAATTGATTTTCGCTTTGGCACTTAACCATTCTGCTTCTACTTTATTTTTACCCAAAGCTTTCAATAAAAAACTTGTAGATTTTTCAGGAATATCATCGCCTGGTTCTAATACTTTTTTTTTGCTTTTACAACTTGTAATTAATAGCGCAATTGAAAAAAGGATAAATGTGATTTTAAACAACCTATTCATGAAATCTAATTTTGATGTTTTGACTTAGGAACGGTCAAAGAATAAGTTCCCGATTTTAAGGCGAATTATTTTGGTCTTAGGTTTTCTTTAAAAGAAGGAGTATTGTTGATACTATGACTGATTTTAAAGAAAAAAATAAGGGCAAAAGAATCGGCTTAAAACGGGAAGTTATTATTTGCCCGTTCCTTTGTCAAATTTTTATTTCTTTTAAAAACGAAAAACAAGCAAAGTCTATTTTCTAAAAAGAACTTGTTTTATGATTTCGCACTTCCTTTTTTCTTATTCAATTCAGTCATTGTATGAGCCAAACCAATTGTTCCAAACTTCTTCACTCCGTCAGCAGCTCTTTTAATTATCTCAGGTAATTTGTCTTCTTCCTCCCTATCCCATTTTCCTAAAACAAAATCAACCTGTCGTCCTTTCCCAAAATCATTTCCTATTCCAAAACGGATTCTTGCATAATTATTTCCTCCAGTCATTTGATCAATATCTTTCAATCCATTATGCCCTCCATCAGAACCTTTACCTCGAAGGCGTAAAGTTCCAAACTCCAAATTTTTATCATCTACAATAATAAGTATGTTTGGTTTTTCAATTTTCTTTTTGGTCATCCAATGCCTAACCGCTTTTCCACTTCTATTCATATAAGTAGATGGTTTGAGTAAGACAAAAGTTCTTCCCTTATGTTTGAACTCTGCCAAATCACCAAGAGAGTCATCTTTAAATGAAACTCCAAATTCTTTCGCTAATGCATCCACTACATCAAAACCAATATTATGTCGAGTGTTATCATACTCTGCACCCATATTACCAAGTCCTACAATTAAATATTTCATTGGATCGTATTCTTCTTTTTCTTTGGAAAAATTAAACAAGTTTTTTAACCAGTCTAACATAGATTTATTTTTAAATTATTTGCACTTATTAAGATAAGAGATAAGAGACCATTTCATTGAGAGAAAAGAGAATCATTCTTAGGTCGGTCTCTAATCCCTGTTCCCTGTTCTCTCCTCTCTATTCTAAATAGTTCTAATTATTTTATCAATCGACTTAAGTCGATTGGATTTATTTTATACAAAACAGGTTTGCTCGGACTTACATCTATTTCAAAAGACGCAACAGAAAGATGTAACAAATAAATTCCATCTTTAATTTCATCTTTCACATAAATCAATTCAGAGATAGTACAATCTTCACGAGTAGCCTCTGGATATTGCCAAAAAGCATGATGTGATAACAATGCTCCTCCGTCTTCTTCTCTATCGACTGATGGCAAATCAATCAACAAATGTTTTACCCCGCAATCAACAAGATGTTGCGTTGCTTCATGATGTAAGTAAGTTGGATTAGTACCAGAGTAATGTCTTTTCAATTTGTCATTATGATTTGGAATAGTTCTAATCACGATGGCATCTACTTCATTCTTTTTTATACTAGATTCTATTTGATCTTTAAAAATAACTTGATCTCCATTTTCAATTTTAGTCGGAACGACTGTTACTACTTTCGCTAAAAAATGAAATTCTCGAAGCGCTTTATTAATCGTATATTTTTCTTTAGCGATGTGCCCTACACATTCTGTATGAGTACCATTTCCATGAGGATTGATTTTTACATTTAAAAAATTGACAGGCCCGCCAGCTTGAGTTGAACCAATAAAATCTCCTGCTACAACAGGAGCAGCTTCCATAAAAGGTGCATAAAAACAATTAACCGTTCCATCGCCTACTTTTAAAGGAATTGAAATGTCAATCGGTTTAGATAAATCTGCTTGATAAGTTTGTCGTCCTTTTTTAAATAAAATCTTCATGATGCAAAAATATTATTATCCAGATATTTTCTTCAAAAGTAAAAAAAAATGGCAACCTCTGTGAGGTTGCCATTTTTTTTTATATTCTAAAAAGAAAAAATGATTTACATATTCAATTTAGTTTTTACTAAAGCACTTACATCTGTACTGTCATCAGTATAAAGTAATGAAGCTTTTTCAAAAATGAATTGGTATCCATTTTCTTTTGCTACTGATTTAATTGCAGAATTGATATCATCATAAATTGGTTGCAATTCTGACACTCTTCTTTCTTCAAATTGTCTTGTCAAATCTTGCTGTAAAGCAACAATCTCTTGTTGTTTAGCTTCCAATTTTTTTGCTTCAGCTTCCAAATTTTTTGCAGTAATTGTTCCTTGCTGTTGAGCAGTATACAATTCTTGTTGTTTGGTTTGGAATGCAGTCATTCTTGTTTCAATTTTTGCAGTTAATTGTTTTTCAAAAATTTCCAAGTTCGCTTGCGCTTGTTTTGCTCTTGGCATTTCAGCAAGTAATGCTTGTGAATCAATGTAACCAAATTTTTGAGCTTGAACGTTCATTGCAACAAAAGCAAACATTGTCAACAAAAAACTAATTTTAATAAACTTTCTCATTGCTATTTTCAGATTTTATTTTCCGATAATTCTCGGAGTTATTGATAATAATATTGTTTGTTTTTTTCGGGATGCAAAGATACATAGTACTTTCACAAACTGAAAAATGTATAGTTTAAAATTTATGCTTAAATATATATTTCTAAACTTACTTTATTCCTAATTTTCTTTTTACATCATCTGTTTTATCGTAGCGAGGATTAGCGAAAATAATTCCTGTCGCGCTACCTGAATCGAAAATGTAATCGTAACCTTTGTCACTTGCATACTCTTCAATTGCAGTATAAACCTGCTCTTGAATAGGAGAAACTAATTCTTGTCTTTTTTCAAACAAAGCTCCATCAGGTCCAAATTTTGCTTTTTGCAAATCTCTTACTTTTTTCTCTTGAGCCATGATTTCATTTTCTTTTTGAACTTTCATCTCTTCTGTCATCATGATACTCTCTGCTTGAAATTTATTGTACATCCCTTTAATCTTATCATATTCTTTTGCTACATCTTGTCTCCATTTAGCAGCTGTGTTATCTAAATCTCTTTGAGCAGTTTGATATTCAGGCATACTACCTAGTATGTCATTAATATCAACTGAACAGATTTTTTGAGCCATCATGCTTACTGAAGTCATCATTACGATAGCTAACATGAAAAGTATTTTTTTTCCTTTAAAGTTAATTGTCTTCTTATTCATAATTTTACTATGAGTTATTTTTGGTAAAAATTTTAAAACTTATTTAAATTAAAGTCGTGGATAATTTCATTATTCGCAACTTGTGTTATTTATACTGTCAAAAATACAATTTTATTGCAACGTTTTGATTTATAAGACTTGTAATTTGACGATTAAGTTACATGATTATTTTTTCAAATAAATCAATTTACGACCATAACAACATGATATACAACGATTTATAAATAAACATTGTTAGCAACTATCATATCCTTTTAACTTATGTTTAACGAACGGTTAATGAAATTAACGGCAACAAGTAGAAAAATCTTACATTTCCCTCCATTTTTCAAAGTTTTCAAATGGCTTTGGGTATTCATTATATTATGTAGTTTTTTATTTTCTACAAATGCTCAAAAAGGATTTTCTATTGAACCGACCTTGCATTTTGGATCAGTTACCAAACATACTTCTAAATTAACTTTCGATGTTAAAGGTCCTTCGTATGGTGCTGATATTAATTTCAAATTTCAAACTTATGGAAAAAAGGAATGGCAAGAATGGCGAAAATTTCCATTGTTTGGAGTAACCGCATTATGGCTACGATTTGGAAATAACTCTGTACTTGGAAATGCATTTAGTATTACTCCCAATTTAAGTATTCCACTCTTCAATAAAAGAAATTGGCAAGGCTATTATCAAATCGGAATTGGGTATGCTTATATGACTAAAAAATTTGACGTTGTTAATAATCCTGAAAATAACGCCATCGGGTCAAATAGTGTTTCTACTATTTTAATGAAGTTTTATACTACTCGCCAACTCAATTCAAAATGGAAATTAAATGCAGGAATCAGTCTTAACCATTTTTCAAATGGAGGAGCAAGACTTCCTAATTTTGGATTGAATGTTCCCGCACTCATGATTGGATTTAATTACGCTCCGCAACCTTTGCTCAAAGACCAATTTTTTTTTCATAATAAAAATAAAAAACGAATTCGAAAATTTGGTTTTGATCTACAAACTGGATTTGGTCTTGTTCAACGATTTGCAATTGGAGGTCCAAGATTTCCAATTTATATTTTTGGAGTACGAGGCAAATATTATTTGAATCGAGTCAACCGATTAGTTGCAGGATTTGAGTATGAACAGAACAGAGCAATTTACAGTTTCACTCTGCACACTTATAATGCCTTGACTAGAGATGATGCAAGAAAGAAAGCATCTCGATTAATGTTTGTAGTAGGAGATGAATTTTTATTTGGAAGCTTAAGTATCACTTTACAACTTGGAGTTTATTTAGGAAATTTCTCTTTTTTAAAACCTGCCACTACATATACTAAATTCACGACTCGATATTATTTACCTTCCAAAGGAATTCTAAAACATAAAATGTTTTTAGAAGTTGCTTTAAAAACACATCTAACAGTAGCTGAATATATTAGTATTGGAACTGGAATTAATTTTTAATTTTCATCTCTAATTCCTTATCATTTCTTTTTCCAAATCAAAATTCAAGAATGGAAAATCCTTTTCCATTTCTTCCATTTTATTTATTTGTTTTTTTATAAATTCTAAATGCTCCGTCGAGGTAGGATGAAAAGGTCGGTGAGCGACCGCTGATTTTATCTTATCAATTTGAGTGTTTAAGTCTTTTGTTTTTTTGGAGAAATAAGTTGCTCCAAAATGATTCCAGATATAATCGACTGCCATCTCATTAGGATGAATCATATCTTTTTTATAAAATCTATAATCTCTTAAATCGTCTTGAATAATTTCGTAAGCAGGAAAATAGTTTACGTTAGCATATTTTTGTTCTAAAATATCTAATGCTAGAAGTAATTTAGATTTACTGATTTTATTTTCTCTCAATCCATCTCTAATATGTCTTACAGGACTGACTGTGGTTATGATTTTTATTTCCGGGAAAGCATTGTTTATTTTTTCAAAACAAGCACTCAACGAAGTTGTGATTTCATCGACAGTTAATTTTTTTCTTAAAAATTCTTGCTGAGCAACTTTATGACAATTGGCAACTACCTCGCCTATATTTTTATTAAAAAAAACATTCGCAGTACCGAGTGTTATTATTAAAAAGTCTGCGTTCTGTAAAAACTTTCTAGCATCCGTAAGAGCATTGTTTATTTTTTCTAGGACAAATTCTTTTTTAGGATTTGAAAAATTTCCATGATGATAAAAACTATGCCATCCACCAAGATGTTGAAAAAGATCTTCTTCTTTGAAAAAATGATTCTCCTCTAATAAGATTTCAATTCCTTTTGAAATAGAAATAGGATTATAAATAATTCCAAATGGATTAAGACAAATTGGAATTTTACAATCTTCCAATCGAGTAGCAATATGCTCTGCAAAACAAGAACCAATACATAATATATCAGTCTTGTGGTCTATCTGAATTTCAGAAGGTTGAGGTTTTAGAATTGTTCGAAAAGTATTATCCATGCTTTTAAATATAAAAATTCGGTTAAATATAGTATTTTTCGTTCCCTTAAAATCCAATGACTGATGTAAACACATGATAAACTTTATTTAAACCGAAAATTTACTCGCAAAAAAATGAGCTTTTTTGAAAAACTTTTTGGAGGCGGAACGAAGAAAGAACCTCAACCTAATTTAAGTTTCGGTCGATATAGCGATTCTTATAAGACCGCAGAACAATATGATTCTTGGGATAAATCGCTTGGTTTATTTGAAAAAGAACAATACCTCACTTCCTACCTAGAATTTTTCACTTACCTCCGTGATAACTTTGAAGATAATGTAATATGGAAAGAGGAAAATGGAAAAATTCATTTTGAAATTTTTCAAGGTTCTAAAAAAGCGACAGGTACCGCTGATGCTAATAAAGTAACTATCGAAGCTAAAGTTGCAAAGACTGATACGCTCAATATTGGTTTTATGCGAAGATTATTGGAACGTAATTTTTCACTCCGATATAGTCGATTTGCAATTGATTCTGATAACAATATTACAATTCGATTCGATACTTATGTTTTAGATGGATCTCCTTACAAATTATATTATGCGATTAAGGAACTAGCTACTAATGCAGATAAGTTAGATGATATTTTAATTGATGAATTTAGAATGTTAACTCCTGTGGATGTCAATCACTTGATTGAGATTCCTATCAAAGAAAAAGAGGTAAAATATAATTTTGTAATAAAAGAAATAAAAGTAGCTTTAGCTGCTATGGATTCTGGCAAACCTAGTATTGACAAATATCCTGGAGGCTATGCGTATGTTTTGTTGAACTTGAGTTATAAGCTCGACTACTTGACAAAACCTGAAGGATTTATGATGGAAACATTAGAGCGTATTCATAGGATTTATTTTACAACAGATAAAAAAAATCCAGCTCAAAAGAATGTTGCTATCAGAAAAGAATTAAAGAAATTAATGGATCGTCCAAAAGAAGATTTTTTTAAAGAAATGTATTTAACAAAATCTACTTTTGGAATAACCAAACCTGTTAATCATGATAGGGTACTTGGTTTTATAGATGGTGAATTACATAATATGGATTGGTATCATCAAAATGATTATCAGCATATCGCTCTCGCAATTCCAGGATATATTGTTGGGTATTGTATGTTTAATTTTGCAGTACCTAGTCCTGACCGAGAATTTTTTCATTTGTATTATCAAATAGCTGAGTCAGAGTATTTTAAAAATTTAGGATACACACTTAATTATTACGATACGGAGAAAAAAACTTTTAATAAAAAAGCAATTCGTCAAGCCATTAGAGATATTCAAGAAAACAATGAGGATTTATATGGAAAAATGAGTCCTAATACGAGTCTTCTCAATTATAGTTCTTTAACTGATTTTACAAGATCATTTTTATTAATGATTCGAAATCTCGATTTGACAAAAACAACATGAAAGAAATAATCAATTTATATAAAGATGTCATTGTCCAAATTGCTACGCCATATAGTAGAGGGACAGGTTTTTATCTAAAAAAATTCAATATCATTGTTACTAATGAACATGTCATTAGAGGTAATCGAGAAGTGGTAATCAATGGTGAAAATTTTGAAAAACAAATGACTACTGTCATTTTTTCTGATGTAAGATTTGATTTAGCTTTTTTACATTCTCCTAATAATATTGATTCTCCTAACATTGAATTATTTATAGGAGAAATGGAAAGAGGAGAAATTGTAATTGCAGCTGGACATCCATTTGGGTTACAATATTCTGCAACTCAAGGTATTATATCTAATGTCGAAGAAGAGAAAGATGATATCATGTATATTCAACATGATGCTGCGCTTAACCCCGGAAATAGTGGAGGTCCTTTAATCAATGAAAAAGGAGAAATAGTAGGAGTCAATACATTTGTAATTCAGAATGGAAATAATGTTGGTTTTTCTTTACCTATTAATTATTTAAAAGAAACCATTGAAGAGTTTCAAAAAATAGAAAATCAAATAGGTGTACGTTGTAGTTCATGTTCCAATATAGTTTTTGAAAAAACAATCGATAATGGATATTGCCCTCATTGTGGTGCCAAAGTTCAACTACCATCAGAAGTCGATGAATACGAAGCTTTAGGTGTTTCTAAAACAATCGAAAAGCTCTTGAGTAAAATGGGGCATGATGTCAACTTGTCTCGAATAGGACCAAATAACTGGGAAATAATTCAAGGAAGTGCAACAATAAACATATCTTACCATGAGAAAACAGGATTAATAATGGGAGATGCTTCTCTTTGTTTACTTCCTAAAGAAAATATAAAACCCCTCTACGAGTATCTTTTGAAACAAAATTATAATATCGAAGGATTGACATTCAGTATCAAAGAAAATGATATTGTTTTATCTTTACTTATTTATGACCGTTACCTAAATATGGATACGGGAATGAAACTCCTAAAACATCTTTTTGAACAAGCTGACCATTTTGATAATATTTTAGTAGAAGAATATGGTGCGATATGGAAAAATGAAGATTAATTTTTATTCTTATTAAAAAAAAATTAAGTAGAGGCAGCAAATTTTATTTCAAGAGTATCTAACCAACAATCCTTATATAACAAATTTTTAGGCAATTGAAATATAAAAAAAGTAAAATACGTTAACTAATTACCCACTTTTTTGTCGGAAATTAGATAAGAAATATCAAATCTTCATTTCATTATTGAATGATTTTCCGTATTTTTACATACTATTGTATTTTTATTACAACCTAGTTTTAAATCCCTTGTCCAATTTTTATTTTCTAATCCAAAGGTTCAAATTACTGATTCATGAAAAGTTTGAAACAACTACTTATTATTTTCTTTGCTGTTATAGGTACAGCAACATTGACCGCACAGGACATCCATTTTTCACAATTCTATTCATCACCGCTTAATCTGAATCCAGCATTAACAGGAGTTATGAATTGTAATATTCGATTAGTTGGTAACTATCGAAATCAATGGGCAAGTGTATTAAAAGCTAATGCATTTTCTACATACTCCGTATCATACGACCAACGTATCCCTGTTGGAAGAAATGATTACATTGGAGTAGGTGGTACTTTTTGGGGAGACAGAGCAGGAGAGTCTGATTTCTCTACACTCCAAGGAAGACTATCTTTCTCTTATAGTAAAAAGATGAGTGGTGGAAGAAATTCTGGTAACTACTTAGTAGTAGGTGCAGATGCAGGCGCTTCACAAAGAAGCATAGATTTCTTAGCTCTTCGATATGGTTCTCAACATGACGGACAAGGTGGATTTGATGGTTCTTTAGGTTCTGGAGAAACATTCGATAGAGATAACTTTTTATTTGCTGATGTTTCAGCAGGTTTATTGTGGTTCTCTGTATTTGATGAAGACAACAACTTTTATGTTGGAAGTGCTTTCAGCCACTTAAATAGAGCTAACCAATCTTTTGATTCTGATGAATTTGAAGAACTATTCAGCAAATTTACAATTCATGCTGGTGGTGAATTCTTAGTTGCAGACAAAATCGGATTAGTTCCAGGTGTCGTTACTTTCTTTCAAGGACCTTCATTTCAGTTAAACGTAGGTACAAGTTTGAAATTTCTTTTAGGTAAAAGCAAAAGATTACACCAAGCTTTCCAAATTGGAGCATGGTTCCGTGTATCTAATCACTTTAGAGAATCTATTACATCTGATGCATTGATTCTTTCTACTCGATTTGATTACGAGCAATTCTCTATCGGATTTAGTTACGATGTGAATGTCTCTAGCTTAAGACCAGCGAGTAACTCTAATGGTGCATTCGAATTTTCTATGACTTATAAAATATGTGGTCCAGAAGTAAGAAATGTTTATTGTCCTAATTTCTAGGATATTCAAAAAAAGTCTTACTTTTGTTATACCAAAAAAGATGTTTCCTAACTAAAATTTATTAGGGAACATCTTTTTTTATTTTGATATAGGTACAAAGACATAAATATTTTAGTTTATGTCCCAACTTAATAGTTAATCTCATTTGAGCCAAGACAGTAAATTTGACTCGTTTTTAATAAAATCATCAAAATAAAGTATTAACTTTCAGTCTACTGTGAGAAAACAATCAGTATGAGAGAGTATAAGTGGTTCAATCAATTTTGAAATTTATTGATTCTTGGTGTGTATGATTGTGGGGAAAAATTAAACAAACATACCATCCTAAAGATTAAATATTTCTTTTTGCTTGCCACATTTATATCATTCCAAAAAAGTTTAAAAATATGTTCGGTAGTAAAAAAAAGGAAAATCCTACTTCTAAAAATAGTTTGCCATCTAGTACTAGTAATTCTTTAAATAGCTTAGTAAAGGGTACTAAAGTAGAGGGTACTGTTTCTTCTGAAAGTGACATCCGTATTGATGGAACTATCATCGGAACTTTAACTTGTAAAGCAAAAGTTATTATTGGTCCTTCAGGTGTTGTAGAAGGAGATGTTAAATGTGAAAACGCAGTTATTGAAGGTCGCTTCGAAGGTAATCTTGATGTAGCGCAATTACTTACAATAAAAGAAGCTGCTGTAATTAATGGTGATATTAAAACCAATAAATTATTGGTTCAGTCAGGAGCAGTATTTAATGTAAGTTGTCAAATGGGAAGTGGTCACTCTAAAGTAGGAAAAAAATCTGCTGCAAAAAATATAATTAACGGAGGTCAAACAACTCAAACAATTGGACAAAAAGCAACCCAAAAAGTCGGCTAATTATTATCTGAAATATTCAGGTATGGCTTTTCAATTAGGAGCAACTATTGCTGTTGGTGCTTTCATTGGATTTAAGTTGGATGAACGGATGGGAAATGAGACACAATATTTTACAGCTTTGTTTGTAATAATTTTTGCTTCAGCAGGTTTATACCTCGTTATAAAAGATTTAAAATAGAACAACTAATATAGTAGCGACTTGTGTAAAATTTTATTTTAAATAAAATTTTATACAAGTCCCTAATTTTTTCCCCAACAGTATCCGAATAACCAAACTATGAGTCATCGAAACTTTTTCATTCAACTAGGAGGTGTCTCTTTAGTTACTTTTATCTTAGTTTTTGCGCTGAGCCAATATCCACAGTTTCAACCTTTTCAAGTCTTTTCTTATATAAGTACGGTATGCTTTATTTTATTTAGCTTAGGCATGTACTTCCTTTCATATAGAGCAGCACTAAGCCCAGATAAAAATCTTTTTCTCCAACAAGTCTTAGGAACTACTTTTATGAAAATGTTTTTATGCATTGTAGTTATCGTTGGATATTTTGAATTAACTCATCCGATTTCTAAAATGTATGCAGTTCCTTTCTTAATAGTTTATTTGATTTTTACTATTTTTGAAACTTATTTTATGATGAAGTTGAGTAAAATCAAAAAACAATAATGAATAGTAATAAATATAAGATAAAAGTAAATAACGCTAATGAGTTTGATTTTAACTTTGAACAAGTCAAAGATTTTGATTTTGTAAAAGAGCAAGATGGAAGTTTTCATATTTTAAAAAATAACAAAGGTTATCAAGCTGAAATAGTGGAAACTGATTTTGCAAAAAAAACATTTACGATTAAAGTAAATGGAAATACTCATCAAATTAAACTCGAAGATAAATTTGACTTGCTAGTGAATCAATTAGGTTTGTCAGTTGTCAACACTCAAAAAGCATCTGATGTCAAAGCTCCGATGCCTGGCCTAGTTTTAGGTGTTATGGTTGAAGTTGGGCAAGAGGTAAAAGAAGGAGATGGTTTGTTGATTCTTGAAGCAATGAAAATGGAGAATGTGATTAAGTCTGCTGGCGAAGGATTAGTTAAAGCTATCCATACTGAAAAAGGAAATGCTGTAGAAAAAGGACAACTACTTATTGAAGTTGAATAAATTCTAAAAATAATTATCTACAATTTTGAATTAAAATAAATGTATCCAATACGGAAGATAGCAAATGTAGTTGATGGTGTTTTTTTAAGAAAAAAAATTATTGCTTCTTCCATTGAACATCTCTTATTTGATAGTCGTCAAATCAACTTTCCGAAATCTTCTTTATTTTTTGCTATCCAAGGTGAACGTCGTGATGGACATGATTTTATTCAAAATCTTTACACCAAAGGTGTCCGTAATTTTATTGTTGAAAAAAAAGTAAAGACTCGCTCCTTTCCCCTTGCTAATTTTATTTTAGTAAAAAATTCTACTCAGGCACTACAATCAATTAGCTCATTTCATCGCAATCAATTTTCTCTAACAACTATAGGAATTACAGGAAGCAATGGTAAGACAATTATCAAAGAATGGCTTTTGCAATTTTTACAAAATGATCATCAAGTCGTTGCTAATCCTAAAAGTTATAATTCTCAAATAGGAGTTCCGCTTTCCATTTGGCAAATAAGAAAAGAACATTCTATTGGAATTTTTGAAGCTGGAATTTCTATGCCAAATGAAATGATTCATTTAGAAAAAATCATTCAACCTGAAATAGGAATCTTTACTAATATCGGTGATGCTCATAATGAAGGATTTGAAAATGTAGCGCAAAAAATAAAAGAGAAATTAATACTCTTTCAAAATTGTAAAACAATTGTTTACTGTAAAGATGATTCAAGAGTTCATCAGCAAATGCTACAGTTCGGGCAAAAAAAATTATTTGATTGGTCAAAAAAGGGAAAAGCAAAACTTCAAATAACATCTACTAAAAAACAAAATCATAAAACAACTATCTCAGGTATTTTCAATAAAAAAGAAATCTCAATAGAGATTCCTTTTACAGATGAAGCGTCTATTGAAAATGCGATACATTGTTGGGCTTTGCTTTTATTTTTAAAAAAGAAAAATAAATGGATTGCTCAAAAGATCCAAAAGTTGCGCCCGATAGAAATGCGACTTGAAGTCAAACAAGGCGTAAATAATTGTATCATTATTAATGATAGTTATAATGCGGATTTGGCTTCGCTAAAAATTGCACTCAATCATCTAGAACAACAAGGCGACTTAAATTCAAGAACACTTATTCTTTCTGACATTTTGCAAGTAGGATTAAATCAAAAAGATTTATATCAAACTATTGCTCAGTTGATTAGTGAAAAAAATATTACAAAAATTCTTGGCGTAGGTAAGCACGTCGTTTTATTAAGAAAATATTTAGATAAAAAAATAGATACACAATTTTTCAAAACAACTTTAGATTTTTTAAAGAAAGTACAAACCTCAGATTTTAAAAATGAAAATATACTTTTGAAAGGTGCTCGTGCTTTTGCTTTTGAAAAAATTGCTGATCGACTCTCTCAAAAAAATCATAAAACAATTTTTGAAATCAACTTGGATGCGTTGGTGCATAATCTAAAGGTGTATAATAGTTTTCTTAAACCTAAGACTGAAATAATTGCAATGGTCAAAGCGGCTGCTTATGGAAGTGGAAGTATCGAAGTCGCAAAAATATTAGCTCTTCAAAAAGTAGATTACCTCGCCGTCGCTTATGCAGATGAAGGTGTAGAGTTGCGCAACGCAGGTATTCAATTACCTATTTTAGTTTTGAATCCTGAAGAAGCGATTTTTGATGTTTTAGAAAAATTTGATTTAGAACCTGAAATTTATAGCCTTGAATTGTTAGAGAAATTTGTTCAATATTTTCCTAAAACAAAAAAAGGAAAACAGGTTTTAATTCATTTAAAATTAGATACTGGAATGAAACGGTTAGGTTTTGAAGAAAAAGATTTGACTACTTTAAATCATATTTTAAAAAATAATACTCAAATAAAAGTCAAATCTATTTTTTCACATTTGGTAGGAAGTGAAGATGAAGTACATGATGAGTTTACTAAAAAACAAGTTGCTCGTTTTAGAAAAATGTATAATAAAATATGTGCGACGATTCAATATAAACCGATGCGACATATTTTAAATTCAAGTGGCATCAATCGCTTTCCTCAATATCAAATGGAAATGGTCAGATTAGGAATTGGTTTGTATGGAATAGATAGTAGTCAAGAAATTCAAAATCAATTACAAAAAGTACATACTCTTAAAGCAACAATTTCTCAAATCAAAAATATCGCAGCAAAAGAAACAGTAGGTTACAACCGAAAAGGAAAAGCTAAAAAAGATATGCGAATCGCTACAATAAATATTGGTTATGCAGATGGGTTAATGCGTTCTGCGGGTAATGGAAAATTTAGTTTTTTGATACAAGGCAAACCTGCAAAAATAATTGGCAATGTATGTATGGATATGTGTATGGTTAATGTTTCAAAAATTCCCGAAGCTGCGGAAGGTGATGAAGTGATTATTTTTGGAAACAATCCTACCGTAGAAGATTTGGCTGAAGCAATGGGTACGATTCCTTATGAAATTTTTCCAACTATCTCAGATCGAGTAAAACGAGTTTATCTTTATTAGATTTAAAATATGAAACAATACACTTCCAAACTATTACTATTTGGGGAGCATACAATCATTAAAGGTTCGCAAGCTCTGGCGATGCCTTTGCCTCATTTTTTTGGAAGTTGGAAATATACTACTGATGATATTGAAAAACTCCAAATGGATTTACCTGCCTTTGTTGATTATTTAGAAAAATTAAAAAATGTAAATGAATTGTTATGCAATTTGAACATTTCTAAATTTCGAGAAGAATTGAATAAAGGGTTATACTTTGATTCCAATATTCCAACTGGTTATGGTGTAGGAAGTTCGGGGGCATTATGTGCAGCGGTGTATGATACTTTTGGTAAAAACCAATTAGAAAAAAACGAAAACAATTTTTTTAAAATAAAAAAAATACTAGCGCAGCTAGAAAGTTATTTTCATGGAGCAAGTTCGGGGACTGACCCGTTGGTTTGTTTGGTGGAAAAAACTTTATTATTTGAAGACAACGAAAATATTCGTTCCGTAGAAATTTTAAAAAATAAAAACAACAAAAAGAATTTTCAATTCTTTTTGTTGGACACTCAAATTCCTCGACAGACAGAACCTTTTGTCAATATTTTTTTAGAGAAATGTAAAGACGATTATTATTACTCTCGACTTCAAGCAGAACTCATTCCAAATGTAGATGATGCTATCGCTGCATATACCACTCAAAATTCCGAAATCCTTTTTGAAAAAATCCATAGAATTGGACACTTTCAATTCAAGTATTTTAGTAAAATGATTCCTTCTCAATTTCGTACAATTTGGTTGGATGGATTGGCGAGTGATTTATTTAAATTCAAATTATGCGGAGCTGGCGGCGGTGGATTTTTGTTAGGCTTCACTTCTGATTTTAAACAAACTCAAAAGCATCTTTCCGACTATCAGCTAATTGCTATCTAAGTTTCTTCTTTTCTATTTTTCTATCCTTTAAATGGCAAGAAATTTTCTATACAAAAAGGATATAATCTCCCCTCCTGTTAAACCTGTTTAATATATAGCGAATATTCGCACAATATTGAAACCAAAACTTTCTTCTTAATAAACAAAGGAATATCTTGGTTTACATAAGTAATTACTTATCCATATTGAAATCTATTTAAAATCAAAAAATCACTTACGTCATGACTCAAAATCCAGGAAACTTTATAGAAAAAGATTCTCTCAAAGGAGGAGAATTTATCATCAAAGATTCTCAAATCGGAACAACTTTTATCCCTGAAGAATTAAATGAAGAGCAAGAAATGGTTCGTCAAATGTGTAAAGACTTTGTCGAAAATGAGGTTGCCAATAAAGGGCATAAAATGGAACATCAAGTTTCTATTTTAGAGAAAGCAGGGGAACTTGGTTTATTAGGTTCGCATATTCCTGAGGAGTATGAGGGCATGCCAATGGACACTCATACCAATACTGTTATTTTAGAAGAGATGGGACGAACGAGTGGAGGCTTCACTACCACTTACGCAGCACATACTGGAATTGGAACTTTACCTATTTTATATTTTGGAACAGAAGAGCAAAAGAAAAAATATTTGCCTGGCTTGGCAAGTGGTCAATTAAAAGCTTCTTACTGTTTGACTGAACCTTCTTCAGGTTCGGATGCATTAGCTGCAAAAACAAAAGCAGAATTAAGT
>JALZVK010000373.1 GCA_023301005.1 Saprospiraceae bacterium
ATTTTCTAATTAGAAAATTTGGGATTTTATTTTGCAAAATATTTGTTGTGTAATTGATGGTTTTCAAAATCATAGCAAAGTCAAACCATCATCCTTAGAAACACAAATTTTTCGATACATTCATCCCGTTTATAAACGGGACGAAATTTAACATTCAAAATTAATTCAATTCTCCCTCAAAATTTTGTTTCTTTGCACTTTTAAAAACTAACCATAGGAACTAGCCAAATCAATCTTGTAATAACCTATTTATAACAATTAAAATACAATTCAAATGAGTGCAATTATTGATGTTCATGCTAGAGAAATTTTAGATTCTCGAGGTAACCCTACAGTAGAAGTAGAAGTAGTAACAGAGAACGGTTTTATGGGAAGGGCGGCTGTACCTTCAGGTGCATCTACTGGAAAGTATGAAGCAGTCGAGTTAAGAGATGGAGACAAAAGTAGATATTTAGGTAAAGGCGTTTCTAAAGCTTGCGCAAATGTAGATGAAGAAATCAGAGATCATTTAATCGGTACAAGTGTATTCGAACAAAGAGATATTGATAATATCATGTTGGCTATTGATGGTACTCCGAATAAAGCGAAGCTAGGAGCTAATGCTATTTTGGGTGTTTCACTAGCAGTTGCTAGAGCAGCAGCGGCAGAACTTAATCAACCACTTTACAGATACCTTGGCGGAGTAAATGCGCATGTATTACCTGTTCCAATGATGAATATTTTGAATGGTGGATCTCATGCTGATAATAGCATAGACTTTCAAGAGTTTATGATTATGCCAGTTGGTGCGGAAGTATTTTCCGAAGGATTAAGAATGGGCGTTGAAGTTTTCCATACTTTAAAAAGTGTTTTGAAGTCAAAAGGATATTCTACAAATGTAGGAGACGAAGGAGGTTTCGCTCCTAATATTAAATCGAACAAAGAAGCGATAGAGATCGTATTACAATCTATAGAAAAAGCTGGTTACCGACCAGGTGAAGACATGCTTATCGCAATGGATGCAGCAGCGTCTGAATTTTATAACCACGAAGAAAAAGTATATCACTTTGCATCTTCTACTGGCGATAAATTAACGAGTTCTGAAATGGTAGCTTACTGGACAGATTGGGTAAATCAATATCCAATACTTTCTATCGAAGATGGGTTAGATGAAGATGATTGGGATGGTTGGAAAGCATTGACGGCATCCATTGGTCATAAAACACAGTTAGTAGGTGATGATTTATTTGTAACAAATACTAAACGATTACAGAGAGGAATAGATGAAGCATCTTGTAATTCTATTTTGATAAAAGTAAATCAAATCGGTTCATTAACAGAAACGATTGAAGCTGTTAATTTAGCAACTCGACATTCATTTACATCTGTAATGAGTCACCGTTCAGGTGAAACAGAAGACACAACTATTGCAGATTTAGCAGTAGCGTTGAATACAGGACAAATCAAAACTGGTTCTGCTTCTCGTTCTGATAGAATCGCAAAGTATAATCAATTACTAAGAATAGAAGAGGAGTTAGGAGATACAGCAATTTACCCTGGGAAAGCTTTGTTAGGATAAATAGCTTTTTTGGGATTTAAGTGTAAGTATATTAATGTTTTAATAGATAGAGAAAAACATATAGACATCAACACATATACACTTAAACACATGAATAATATGTATATTTGCGGTTGAAACCAAACGCTTTATATTATGGCGATTTTAAATAATCCACTAAAGCCTATTTTCGATTTAATTCCTGCACCATTTAAGAATAAATACTTTTTGGTATTGATATTCTTTTCGATGTGGATGATTTTTTTTGATAAACATGGCTTGTACGACAACTGGGGATTGAGTCAAAAGGTTAGCCAAATGGAAGCAGATAGAGACTTCTATATTGAGCAAATCGAAAAGGTCAAAGAAGATAGAAGAGATTTACAACTCAATATCGAAAAGTATGCTCGAGAGCATTACTTTATGAAAAAAGATAATGAGGATGTTTTTATTTTTGAAGAAGCTGAATAAAATTAGGAATCAAATTATATCAAACTTATAAATAAATAACAATGGCTGTTTTAGTTGGAAAAGATTCTAAAATAATTGTTCAAGGATTTACTGGAAAAGAAGGTACTTTCCATGCTGGACAAATGATTGAATATGGAACACCTGTAGTAGGTGGTGTAACTCCTGGTAAAGGAGGTATGACTCATTTAGATAAACCTGTTTTTAATACTGTTGCTGAAGCAGTTGATAAAGTAGGTGCTGATACTTCTATTATTTTTGTTCCACCTCCATTTGCTGCTGATGCAATTATGGAAGCTGCTGCTGCTGGAATGAAAGTTATCATCTGTATCACGGAAGGAATTCCTGTTCAAGATATGGTAAAAGTTAAAGCATTTTTAGCTGATAAAGATGTTCGATTAGTTGGACCTAACTGCCCAGGAGTTATGACTCCAGGTGAAGCTAAAGTAGGTATCATGCCTGGTTTTATTCATAACCCAGGACGTATCGGGATTGTATCTCGTTCAGGTACTTTGACTTACGAAGCAGTAGATCAAATTACTAAAGCTGGATTAGGACAATCTACTTGTATCGGAATCGGAGGTGATCCTATCATCGGTACAACTACTCAAGAAGCTGTACAATTATTAATGGAAGATCCTGATACTGATGGTATCGTAATGATTGGAGAGATAGGAGGAAGCATGGAAGCAGATGCTGCTAATTGGATTAAAGAAAATGGTACAAAACCTGTAGTTGGTTTTATCGCAGGGCAAACTGCTCCTAAAGGTAGAACAATGGGACATGCTGGTGCTATCATTGGTGGTGCTGAAGATACTGCTGAAGCTAAAATGAAAATCATGGCTGAATGTGGAATTCATGTAGTAAGCTCTCCTGCAACTATAGGAGAAACTATGGTTAAAGCATTAGCAGGTCAAGCAGTACACTAATCTAATAATAATAACTTACTTACGTAAGTGTTTTGTTATAAAATAATAAAAACCTCATTTCGAAAATCGAAATGAGGTTTTTTTAGATTAGCGGATAAATAATTTCGCCTAAATATGATGTCTATAAAATGAGAAACAAAACAATCCTTCAATATATTTATGGGTTCCTAAATAAAAAGCCACCTTCCTATGCTCGACATCCAATTTGGTTATTGGTAGTCAAACCTTTCCGTAAATTTCTCAACGTCGTCATCATTCCCAATATCCCAATCAATTTTTTAAGAATATGGTTATATCGATTAGTTGGATATAAAATAGGTAGCAATGTTTTTATAGGTATGAAATGTTACTTGGATGATTTGAATCCCTCCAACATGATAATCGAATCAAATGTAACTATCTCTTATGGATGTTATTTTTCTTTACATGGAAAACGACAAGGTCATCAACAAATAACTATTAAAGAAGGTGTATACATCGGAATGCGAAGTAATGTAGTCGCAACCAAAGCACCTATTATCATTGGAGAAAAAGCAATAGTAGGAACGTGTAGTTTAGTTAAGCAATCTATACCTGATGGAAAAATAGTAGCAGGAGTTCCTGCTAAGATAATAGGGGAGGTTTAGAAGGATATTATTAATTGCACTAATTTTATCGAAAGACGGATTTTGCAAAAGGGAACGCTATGCTACGGATTTGAGAAGTATGAAGTTTGACGAATTAACTTGTTCTATTCTTGATTTTTATTTTTACTTACTTCGTAAGTATATTGTTTTTTTACAAATAAATTAGAAACCCAAATTTTCAGAATGAAAATTTGGGTTTCTAATTTATTTGAAAAAAACAAACTTACGAAGTAAATAAACTATGAGAACAACAAGTTAATTCGTCAAACTTCATACTTCTCAAATCCGTAGCATAGCGTTCCCTTATTCCCTTCTTCAAATCCCTTTTTCAAATTTGACTTATAGTCATCAATAAATCAAATCCAATCCAATGATTTTCAGTAAATGGTAGCTAAGTTTATTTTGCAAAAAGAGAATAACCAAAAAGACCTAATACCATTGCAATCAAAATTACCAATACAACAATGAAGTTAGAATTATTTCGATATTGATTATATAATAAATCCATCACCTCTCGCCACTCCAATCCTCTTACCGCTTGTTCACGAGCCAGTACAAAATATTTTTTTCCACCTTTTCGAATTTGGTCACCATGCTTTCTAAGAATAAAAAAATCTTTATTTAAAAAAGCTAAATCATAAAGCTCACTAGTAATGACAGCACCTTCTACTGTTTTGTCAATTATAAAAGTATTAGACTTAGTTAATATTTTCCAAATACCTTGAGTAATATTTCCATCTATGGAAATCAAATATTCATTTTCAGGACGAAAAATATGAAGCACCGATTCATGAAATTGATCATCATCTCGAACTTCAATCCACCTAGTCTCCAAATAAAATTCTTGCTCATATAAATCCTCTCCCCAAGGTTTTATCTTAGGAATAATTTTATCGAGTTGTTCATCCATCGTAGCTCCGTCAGGAAGAGGCAATTCAAAACTTCGATTGATATTATCAGTTATTTTATTTTCCACTTTAGTAATTTAATTCTAAAAAAATCTGTTCAAAATGAGTTGATGCTGTTGCTCAAAAAGGTAGTAAAAATTGGTATTTATAGCACCGCCTTTTAAGGCGGTGAAAAACAAAAGTAGATTTGGCTTTAGTCTTACATAGAGATTAATGTATGGCTAAAGCCTCCTTTATTTTATTTTATTCCCCACGTTAAAACGTGGAGCTATGATACAATCAAATAAGAGTCATATTCTTTATTAGACTTGTTACCCTTTAAAAAATGTGCTTATGGAACTGAGATTTTTTTGATAGTTTTTCTTAAAAGAAGGAGTATTGTTGATACTATGACTGATTTTTAAGGAAAAATAGCGAAAAAAGATTGTTTCAGAAGTATGTTTTTTAAAGGGTAACAAGTCTATTGTAAATTTAATAAAAAGCCCTGAATTTTCTATTTGAAAATTCAGGGCTTTTAAATTAAAAACTTGAAAATTTCTTTTACGATTCTACATGTTCCAAAGCTCGAATTTCAACAATAGGTAATACAACAAAGAATTCTGTCCCTTCATCTAACACCGTTTCAAAATAAATTTTACCATCAACAGATTCTATAATATTTTTTGAAATTGCTAATCCCAAACCAGTTCCAGAATTTTTAGTCGTAAAATTAGGAACAAATACTTTATTCCATTTATCCTCAGGAATTCCAGTTCCATTATCTTTCACCATGATGACCGCAGTCTGTTCTCGTTTGATTAAGGAAACAATAATGTTACCTCGACGATGATCAGGAATTGCTTGAGTCGCATTTTTAATCAAATTATTTAATACCTGAATCAAATGATTTTTATCAGCAAAGACAAACATTTGATCAGTTGGTAATTCTAAATTTAAATCAATCAACTCAGAACCTTCATTGAAGAAATCAAAAACAGATCGCACTAAATCATTGACCACTAATTTTTGATTATCAGCTCGTGGCATTTTTGCAAAGTTAGAAAACTCAGAAGCAATCGACGCCAAGTTATCAATCTGTTCAATCAAGGTAGCAGATACTCTTTTGAGTAGCGGAGCAATATCTTCAGGATTAGATTTATAAGCATGCAGCAAATATTGAATACTCAACTTCATAGGAGTAAGCGGATTTTTAATCTCATGCGCAACCTGTTTTGCCATTTCACGCCAAGCACCTTCCCGTTCCTGATGAGCTAATTTTTCAGCACTCTCTTCCACTTTCAAAATAAGACTATTGTATTCTTCAATCAAATCACCCAACTCATCTTTACTCTGCCATTCGAGAGGTTCGTTTCTTTTTCCAAGTTTAAACTCTTTCAATTTTTCACCTATACGAGCTATTGGACGAGTAATAGAATTGGTAATCACAATCGCCATCACTCCCGCAATTATCAATAGGAACACATAAACATTTAGAAGCGTACCCATAAATACATTTACATCATCCCTTAACTCCCGTTGCTTAGAATAGTAAGGAAGTCCCATATAGGCAATCGTCTCAGTACCTTTAGTTGAAGTTATTCTCAAAGGTAAGTATGCAGCTTTGTAAAAAAGAGAACCTACTTTTTCTTCCTCTTGAGTATATTTCTTTTTCTCTGTTCTTGATAATTGGTAGAATGCAACGGCATCCATAGATTTAGATACGATACCTTGGTCAAATACATCTCCTTCTGATGAACTAATTAACAAACCACTTCTATCATAAATGTTGACATCCATTCGATGTATCTTCGAAATACGATCAATCAAATTATCGTAATATTTAGTAATACCATCTTGGTTCCTAAGTGAATCAGGATGATAAGTATTTGCCAATTCCATATTGGTATTGATAAGGATGGCATTACCTTTTCTATCCAAACGACCTTCGTGATAGTTCTCTCTTTCGTCACTAAAATATCTTACCGTTACAAATCCTATCGAAAAGAAAAAGATGATAGTCAACACAATTACAGCAAATTGTATCCGTGTACGGATACTCATTACTTTGTCAAATGTAAAATTGAAAATCGCTGGCAATGATTTAAAAATAGAATTAAAAACCACTAACAATAGAATTACAAATATTAGCAAGACAAAAAGAAATGCAAAAAGAGTAATCACTCTCTTAATAGTAGGAAGCTCTTTGCTGATAATTACTAAGTTCTTATTATTAGCACGATACACTAAATGAGAGCGTCCCTTCTCTCTTAATTCAATTGATTCTCCTGCAGTAGTTGGTATTTGATTAAAAGGATATTGGTCAAATCCTTTATAAGATTGTCCCTCTTTATATATAGGAATTTCATTAGGATCATATACTGCGTACTCATAGTTATTCAATTGACTCAGTTCCTTATATTGTTTTTGAATCAATAATTCTGTAAATACTTTTGATTGATCTCGTTTATTTCTTTCAACTTCTAGAAAAACATTAACTGGATAATTAGGACCTTCATTTCCTCCTTGAACTTCAACTTGGAAGTTTAGAATATATGAATTTCTATTATTCGCTTCTGATAAAAATTTTAAACTATTAATATTTGTAGTAGAAGCGTTTTCATATTTATTTTTGACTAATCCACTATTAATGGAAGGAAGTGAAGAATAGATTAAATCATCACTAGCCGTAAATGCATGAAAAAGATATTGATAGTTATTATACAGATAGATATTGTCTGTAAAATATTTATTGATCTTAGCTAAAACCTCTTTCCCTTCAGTATTGAATGGATGTGGTTTAAACATTTGTATTAAATTCCTATCATCTTTTATATTAAGTTTGATTTGTTCTAAACTTCTTTCAGCAAGACTATCTTTTTGATCAGCCAACTTCACAGCGTAGTCATATCTTCTATCAAGATCCTTTTCGTTATTATATTTAAATAACAACGTAGATGGAATTGCAGCAAATACTAATAACCAAATTACCAACCAAGCGAATGTAGGTTTATTGTTATCTATATAGGTGTCAAATAATAAATTGAAGATAAAACAGATAACAATCATTTCACCTACAGGAAGCTCGAAGTGAGACTGAAAGATAACTGGTATAGCTGCTAAAGATGCTACGCCTAAAGCAGCAAATCTATATCTTTTTCTTAATTTAAATCTCAAAACAGTTTCCATAATTCGTTGACTGAATAGGAACAACGCAATTAATAATAATAGCAATGACATGATTGCCATAAAACTATTTAGACCTAAATTAAAAATATGATCAAAATTAAATACGATTTTAGTATTAAATACCAATTGTCGGAAGACATTGGAAATCATTATAATTCCTAAAGTGATGGAAAAATAATTCAAAGATGCTAATCCTATTTTTTGAGGAAAGCTTAAACTTTTTAAAGGTCTTACTCTAAATTCTGTATGGAAAAATACCATTATCCAAAACAGTAAAAATATATTGATAACTAAATCTCCTAAAGATTTACCTAAGTAGGGCGAGTTAAAATTTTGTTCGAAAAATGAAAGCTCTGTGAATTTACTCGAAAATTCCATTTCCATTGTTATATACCTAACTCCAAAAACAGTAATTACCAAAAATGCAAAACCCATCCAAGGTGGTCGAGTCAACGAAACATTTTTGGCAAAAATATTAATTAGAATTCCGAAAAATATCGCAGATAAAATATAAAGTAAAAACAAAAACCTTTGCTCAATAGGATCTTGAACATTAGTAGTCTTTGCAGTTAAGTAACATAACAGTTCGCCTGATTGATTTTTTATTTTTACTTCAGATTTATTTTGCGAAACTGTAATCTGTCGAGGTATATTAGGATCGGATTTGAAAATATTTTGTAAATAGGAACTTTCTAATTCATACTGATATTTAATAGGAATAAATCCAAAGACCGTATATTTCCCTAAATCAGGATCTATAAATGATTTTTTTAAAACCTCATAATGACCATTTGTAAACTCATAATACTCAAAGCGCATCGTCGGACTTTCGCCACTAATCAAATCACGATTAGGAACAACTTCATTATTAGTCCAAAATGCAAGAGAGTCACCTAGATAAATACAGATGGTATAATCCTTTTGATAAAGACTTTTTATTTTTGAAAAATCATTATCATCTACTTTATTTGAAAGTTGTCTTTTTATAAAATCCTTTTCTTCGAAGAAGGATTGGATTTGTTCTTCATTTTGATGAAGATGTTTTTCTATTGTGGAAGCATATTGTTGAGTACCAATTGATCGTTGACTATAGAAATCAAATGCCAATGCCAGGAAGAGGAAAAGGAGAGTGAGTCCAGTAAGATATATTTGCCTTTTGGTCATATAGATATTTCAATATTTCTCAAAAATAAAAATAAGTATCTTTGAGGATGATTCTGGAAATGTTACTTTTGGATTGAACAAATTACCACAAATTTTAATCCAATTCCATAGGTAAATCACAGATAGGTTTTATAATCGGTTATTTACTTTGAAAATACAAAAATAACAAAAAAATATATATTTTAAAGTCTAACAACGAGAGAGTTATGAACAAAAAGATAACTTATTCTATTTAAAAATATTTAGAATATTTTGAAACATTTTTAATTTAAGAATTGAAATAAAATAACTGCAAACTGCTCTATCGTTTTCCCATCTCGCTCTAGAGCTGGATTGGGAAAAAGGAAAGTCTGGACAACGTAGAGCACCACACCATCTAACGGATGGAGTTTTTTCATTTTTTTAAATGAAAGAACATAGAGAGTGTCGCAGAAAATAACCGTCCCACTCTTGAGTGGGATAAGGGTGAAAACGTGCGGTAAGAGCGCACGACGTTCTCGAGCAATCGAGAGGGTGGACAAACCTTGTGGGGTGAAATGCCACGTACATTTCGGTTTTCTTCGGAAAGTTGAGTTGCTCGCTCAATTGGATTCTCGCAAGAGATGACAACAGGAAGGGGTAGGCAGATTGATTTCGTTGGTGACGACGAAACTAGATAAATGATAGAGGCTCTTTTTATTTTCGGATAAAGAGAGTTACAGAATCCGGCTTATAGGTTTGCAGTTTTTTTTATTTCTAAATTACTTAAAACATTAATTACCGTAAAGTTTAGTGAAAGTCCCAGAGGGACGGCATGTGATTTTAAATTTTAAAATATCTTTTATATGTCGTCCCTCTGGGACTTTGGATTCTTTTGATATTAAAAATAACAATACTATTACATTTTTTTAACCCTATGATGAAAAATATACTTTTACTTTTTACTTTCCTATTGTTTCAAAATTTCTCTTTTGCTCAACTCGGTTGTACAGATCCTCAAGCAAATAATTTTGATGCAAATGCTACAAGCAATGATGGTTCTTGTGAGTATGCAATTACGAATTATTCGCTTAATATAATTGCAGTACTTCCCGATTTAATTATTGAAACTTCTGGGTTGGCATTTTTTGATAATCAATTATGGACACATAATGATGCTGGTAATGAAGACAAAATTTATCAAATAGATACGACAACTGGATTAGTACTCCAAACAGTTATTATTGCTAATTCGACGAATACAGATTGGGAAGATTTAGCAGAAGATGATACCCATTTATACATTGGCGACTTTGGTAATAATGATGGAGACCGAATGGATTTAGCAATTTATAAAATTCCTAAATCTCAATTAGGTTCTGGAGTAGCTACTGCACAAGTCATTGAATTTTCTTATGCTGACCAAACTGATTTTACAGTCAATAGCAATGATCATAATTATGATTGTGAGGCATTCTTTTTTTATAATGATAGTCTTCATTTATTTTCCAAAAACTGGGATGATCAATTAACAAGACATTATGTAATTCCCTCTGTCCCTGGAACTTATGTTACTGATGTACGTGAAGTAATGAATGCACAAGGACTTATTACTGGTGCAGATATTAGTGATAATGGAGTTGTGGCGTTGATAGGTTATAGTCCATCTGGTTCTAATTTTATGTGGTTATATCATGACTATAATGGTACTGATTTTTTTTCGGGAAATAAACGAAAAATATCATTAGGATTGACTTTGACTAATAGTCAGACGGAAGCGATTGTATTTAGAGAAGGTGGTTATGGTTATGTATCTTCGGAACAATTAGCAATTTTGACTGCGAAGCTGATGTCGTTTAGTTCGAGTCAATGGACTGATATGAATATCGTTGGGACAAATGAAATAGGAGAGGAGGTTGTACCTTTTAATGTATTTCCAAATCCTGTTGTAGAAAATGTAAATGTATTGTTTGAAAAAAGTGGAGAATATGAAATTAGCGTTTTTGATTTGAGTGGTCAATTATTATTTAGAGAAAAAAAGCAAATGCATGAAGGGATGAATTGGCAGATGAATTTTTTACAATATGAAAATGGATTTTATTTTTTAGAAATAAATGATGAAAATAATTCTTGGAGAAATAAAATGGTCATAACTAACTAACGACCAAGGAAAGAAAGAACAAAAAATGTTGATAATTTTTTTGTTAAAAAGTAAAACATTCTATTTTTGAGTTGTTTATAAGAAAACTTATAATAATGAACTTGTTTTAGAAGTCTTGTTGACTTAGAAAAACATTTTCAATGTTCCATTTTAAATTAAAAAAAATCAAAAAAGAAAGTATGAGTAAAAAGAAAAACATCTCAGGGGACAAAGCCCTAGACCGACTAAAAGCTGGTAATAAAAAATTCGTAGCTGACAAATTAGAAGGAAAACTTCAAGACAAATCTCGTCGTTCTGCTTTGACAAAAGGACAAAATCCTTTTGCAATTATTTTAAGTTGCGCTGATAGTAGAGTAGTTCCTGAATTAGCATTTGATACTGGATTAGGAGAATTATTTGTACTACGGGTAGCTGGAAATGTAGCGAATACAAGTACTATAGCAAGTATCGAGTATGCTGTGGCACATTTAGGCACTAAACTTATTGTAGTAATGGGACATGAAAGTTGTGGTGCTGTAACTGCTGCTATTGCTGGTGGTGATAATGGCTATAACTTAAATCATTTGCTTTCTCATATTACTCCTTCTATCGCAGCTTCACGTAATAAAGATGTAAATGCAGTAGTGAAGAAGAATGCTAAAATGACTTGTGGTGATTTAATCGGAAGATCTGAAATCATTAGCAAAGCAACAGCGGGAAGAGGTGGATTGAAAGTAGTACCTGCTTATTATAACTTAGGAAGTGGGAAAGTTAATTTCTTATAGGAAATTACTTGCTGACTAGAATAAAAAAAAGCTTGTTCAAATAATTGAACAAGCTTTTTTTATTTAAATGAGATTGATTTTATCTCTTAGCTGCATCAACTACAGCTTTGAAAGTATCAGGGTGATTCATTGCTAAATCTGCTAACACTTTTCTATTCAATCCAATTTCATTTTTAGATACTCCGTGCATGAATTTAGAATATGACATTCCATGGATTCTTGCACCAGCATTAATACGAGCTATCCATAATCTACGGAAAGCACGTTTTTTATTTTTACGGTCACGGTATGCATAAGTCAAACCTTTTTCGACTGCATTCTTGGCAACGGTATAAACTTTTGAACGAGCACCAAAATAGCCTTTCGCCATTTTAAGAATCTTCTTTCTTCTTGCTCTTGATGCTACAGAATTTACTGATCTAGGCATTTTTACATTTTTTAGTTGTGAAGCAGGATATTTGAGTTTTAATCCATTTTTCGCTTTGCTCCACAGATCGTTAAAAAATTAGTTGAACTTTCCAGTTCTAACTATTTCATACAAAGTAATTGCTTGATTCGGTTGGCATCTCCTTTTGGAAGGATACTACCATGACGTAAACGCAATTTTGCTTTCTTACTTTTGTTTCTCATCATGTGAGAAGTAAAAGCTCCAGCTTTCTTGATTTTCCCTGATCCCGTTACTTTGAATCTCTTCTTAGCACTAGAGTGGGTCTTCATTTTAGGCATAATAAATAATTTTTATTCTAAAGAGGTGCAAAGATAACGGGATTAATGAATAATTAAAAATTAATAATGAATAATTTTGACTGGAATTGCTTGTATTTAGAGCATATTTTAAATATGTTCTTAATCTAATCTGTAACAGGCATGTGGGTTGGCTTCTTTGTTAGTTTGATTTTGATAAAAAAGCTCTAAAGCTGTTGGGATGGATTTTTTTTAAATATCATTTGAAATGAGTTGGTAAGATGAAAGAAAGATAGTTCTAATTCACCATTTCTTACCTAAAAGAAAAAAGCTGTACCTCGAAGAGGTACAGCTTTTTATATATTTTAAAAATACTATCAAGAAATTTATTCTTCAACAATATCTTCTGTATTTTTTTGTTCGCTAATAGCGGCTTCTTTATTATTAATTTCATTCTTGTTAGTAGCAGCAGCAGCTTTTCGCTCATTCTTAGCTTTCGCTTTTTCCTTTCTTCTATTTTCAGAATCTTTTTGTTTTTTCTGAATAGCACTTTTCTTAGCAGCAATAATAACAATCATTCTACGACCTTCCATTTTAGGAAGTGCTTCAGGAGTTCCAAACTCTTCTAATTCTTTGATGAATCGAAGTAATATCAATTCTCCTCTATCTCTAAAAACAATCGTTCTACCTCGGAAATGAACATAAGCTTTTACTTTAGAACCTTCTTGAAGAAAGTTCATGGCATGCTTTTTCTTAAATTCAAAATCATGCTCACTAATGTTAGGACCGAAACGAATTTCTTTAACAACAGTTTTAACAGCTTTTGATTTAATATCTTTCTCTTTCTTCTTTTTCATGTAGAGAAACTTCTTGTAGTCAATGATTTGACATACAGGAGGTTTTGCTTTCGGTGAGATTTCTACAAGATCAAGCTCCATGAGGTTGGCCCAATCGGCGGCTTGTCTAGTGGCATATATACCAGCTTCAACTTTTCTTCCTGCTAGTTTACTTAATTCTTCTAAGTTGTCTCCTACGAGGCGGACTTCAGGAACTCTAATGTTTCCATTTATTCGAAATTGAATTTCTGGTTTTCTACTGAAATTTCTTTTGTGTCTAGCCAAATGTATTTAGTTTAATTTAAAATGTAATAGAACTTCCCTGTAAAAATAACAGGTTATTTGAAATTCTACTTAATTATTGTGAAAAAAATAAAAAGTTCTTTTAAATATCTTTTAAATATCTTTTAATTATTTACATCAAAGATTCTTAATAAGTTCCTTATTCTCATTTGAGATAACACTATAAAAAAACACCTACTGAAACGAATTCAGTAGGTGTTATATTTATAAATGGTCAATAAAGTAACAATATCATTGCGCCATTTTGTTGTAAAAATTATTTCTTAGTTTCTGACTTTGCTTCTTTTTCTAAGTCAATAACTAATCCTTCGCCATCTTTTTTCATGACAGCTTTAAAACCACTTCCTTCAGGTGGATTTTCATTTAAGATAAATTCTGCTAAAGGATCTTCAAGATATTTTTGAATCGCTCTGTGTAATGGTCTTGCTCCAAATTGAGGATCATAACCTTTCTCAGCAACGAATTTTTTAGCACCATCAGTCAATCTGAGTTTGTAACCCATACCTTCTAGACGCTTGTGCAAATCTTTCAAAGTAATATCAATGATTTTGAAAATATCATTTTGATCTAAGCTGTTGAAAATAACAATATCATCAATTCTATTCAAAAATTCAGGAGAGAATGTTTTCTTTAATGCTCCTTGAATTACACCTTTTGCATTTTCTTCTGCTGCATCTTTTCTAGCAGTAGTTTGGAAACCAACACCTTGACCGAAGTCTTTTAATTGACGAACTCCAATATTTGAAGTCATGATAATTAAGGTATTTTTAAAATCTACTTTTCTACCTAAACCATCAGTCAATTGTCCATCATCCAATACTTGTAGTAAGATATTATACACATCTGGGTGTGCTTTTTCAATCTCATCTAAAAGAATTACAGAATATGGTTTTCTACGAACTCGCTCTGTCAATTGTCCACCTTCTTCATATCCAACGTATCCCGGAGGCGCTCCAATTAATCGACTCACACTAAATTTCTCCATATACTCACTCATATCAATTCTGATAAGTGCGTCTTCTGAATCAAATATATATCGAGCCAATGCTTTAGCTAATTCCGTTTTACCAACACCTGTAGGTCCTAAGAAAATAAACGAACCGATTGGTTTTGTAGGATCTTTAAGACCTACACGGTTACGTTGAATTGCTTTAGTAATTTTGATGATTGCTTCATCCTGACCAATGATAGCACCTTGAATGTCTTGACTCATCTTGATGAGTTTTTTACTTTCATTTTGAGCGACACGTTGTACAGGAATACCTGTCATCATAGATACTACTTCTGCAATGTCTTCTTCGTTTACAGGGTATCTTTTAGTTTTTGATTCCTCTTCCCATTCTACTTTAGCGAAATCTAATTGACGAACCAATTTAGATTCACTATCTCTTAAATCAGCAGCTTTTTCATACTGTTGATTTTTGACAGCGGAATTTTTCGATTCTTTGAGTTCTTCGATTTTCTTCTCTAAGTCCTCAATATGTTTAGGAACATGAATATTTTTTAAGTGAACTCTAGCACCTACCTCATCCATTACATCAATCGCTTTGTCTGGTAAGAATCTATCACTTACATATCTATCACTAAATTTTACACAAGCTTGAATAGCTTCATCAGAGTAAGTTACATTATGAAATTCCTCGTACTTCTCTTTGATATTTTGTAAAATATGAACAGCCTCTTCAGGTGATGGTGGGTCAACCACTACTTTCTGAAAACGACGATCCAATGCACCATCCTTTTCGATGTGTTGACGGTACTCATCAAGAGTAGATGCTCCGATACATTGCAACTCACCACGAGCCAATGCAGGTTTGAAAATATTAGAAGCATCTAGCGAACCAGTTGCTCCACCTGCTCCAACGATAGTATGAATCTCATCAATGAATAAAATCACATCTCGTGATTTTTCTAATTCAGTCATGATAGCTTTCATACGTTCTTCAAATTGTCCTCTGTATTTAGTACCTGCTACTAAAGCAGCTAAATCCAGCATAACAATCCTTTTACCGAATAAAGTTCTAGATACTTTTTTCTGTTGGATACGTAAAGCCAAACCTTCAACGATTGCAGTTTTACCTACACCAGGTTCTCCAATTAAGATTGGATTATTTTTCTTACGACGACTCAATATTTGAGACACTCGTTCTATCTCAACTTCTCTACCGATGATAGGATCTAATTTTCCTTCATCAGCTAATTTGGTAATATCTCTACCAAAATTATCTAGGACAGGAGTTCTTGATTTAGAACTACCTTTTCCTCTTTGTTGGTATCGACCTTGACCTTGGCTTTCTTCTTCAAATGGTTCTTCATCACCATCATCAGGACCATTGAAAATGTCAGGACGTGAAACGTCACCCATTTCTAAGTCTTGTCTAACGTAATCTAACTCTGATTTGTAGAGTTCGTAATTAACATCAAACTCATTAAGAATCCGAGAAGCTAAATTCTCCTCATGCTTCAAAATAGAAAGTATCAAATGCTCGGTGCTGATTTCGTCATTTTTCAAAATCTTAGCTTCGAGGAAAGTTACTTTTAATACTTTTTCAGCATGTTTGTTTAAGGGAATGTTACCCACATTTAAATCGACTTTTGGGCTTGTACTTCTCTGAACAGATTTTTCAATCGTTTCTCTTAAATCCTTTGAATTAACATCTAATGATTGGAGCACTTTAACGGCTAAACCATTGCGCTCTTGCATGATACCTAACAATAAATGTTCGGTACCGATAAAGTCTTGTCCCAATCGAATAGCTTCATCGCGACTTCGTGAGATAACTTTTTTGACTTTTGGAGAAAATCTCTTGTTCATGATATATTTTTTTTTCTGTAGATAATTCGAAGTATCATAGGGTTTATATTAACAATGATAAGGGTAATATTTTGAGAATACAACAATTAAAAGTTGAAAATTTTTTAAATGTCTGTTGTTCCACATATTTATCCTAACCATTTTCAATCCTTCCTTTTTTAAACTTAAAAAAATCCAAATTATCAAAATAATGATTTGAATATTAATAGAAAAAATAATGCCATTGAATAATAGTATGAACGTTTGTCAGGCTCAGTTTATGGCGATCAAATTCTATTTTAAATAATAAAGTTAAGTTAAACTTTTTTTGAATACGAGAATGATAGTTTTCTTAAGATTTAAAATACCCTTAGAATCTTCTTTTTTTTCAAAAAAAGAAGCGATAACTAAGAACTAGTTATAAACAAAAAAAATAAGTTCTAGAATTTAAATTATGTCAATATCCCTTAACTCTAAATGTTAGAAGTAGAAACATAGGAAAGATGTAAAAAGTTTGTTATTTCAAACAAAGTCTTGAAATTGAGATTTAATATCCTGAAAAACAGGCGCAAATATAATTATATTTTTAAAATATGTTAACCTTGCAGATATATAATAAGTAGCCTGAAAACTTTGTATCCAAATACGACGATTTATTTCTTTATTATTGATACTTTTGTGAAAAGTTATTTTTTTAAAAAAAATTAATAGCATAAACTATGAAGTATTCTGTAGATAAACAGGAAAAATATGCGGTGTTTGCTTTAGAAGATGAGAATTTGAATTCTCATATTTCTCCAGATTTGAAATCTGAGTTTTTGATGATGAGAAATAGCGGAGTTACTAATATGGTACTCAATTTAGAAGCTGTCAAATTTGTTGACTCTTCTGGTTTAAGCGCCATATTGACAGGTAACCGCCTATGGCAAGCTGATGGAAGTTTTATTCTTACTGGTGTAAATAGTGAAAGCATTAAGAAATTAATCACTATTTCTAAGTTAGATAGTATCCTTACCATCATCCCTACAATTGAAGAATCTATTGATTATATCAAAATGGAATTGTTGGAGCGTGAGCTTAATGGAGAAGCAGATTCTGATAATTAGTAGAGGTTATTGAGCTAAAGGTTAGAGAATTAGTTGATTATTTTAAACAACTAATTCTCTGATCAAATAGTTAAGGAATACGAACTAAACTATGGTACTCAATAACTTAATCCCCAAAACATGAAATTCGAACTCACTATTTTAGGTTGCAATTCAGCAATCCCAGCCAATAATAGATTTCCTACATCACAAGTTCTAAATGTTCGTGGTCACCTATATCTTATTGATTGTGGCGAAGGTACTCAGGTGCGACTACGTGATAATCGGATTAAGCGATCAAAGATAAATCAGATTTTTATCAGTCACTTACATGGCGACCATGTATATGGTTTAATTGGTTTGTTATCTTCCTACGGATTGAATGGACGAAAAGAACCATTACATATATATTGTCCTCCGCATTTGGATGAGATGATTAATATTCAAATCAAATATACAGGTCATCCACTTCCTTTTCCTTTAGAATTCCATATATCGGATACTGAAAAGCATCAATTGATTTTTGAAGATAAGTTTGTAGAAGTTTATTCTATTCCGTTGATACATCGAATACCGACTCATGGTTTTTTATTTAAAGAGAAACAACAATCCAATTCGATGATTCCTGAGCGAATAGAAAAGTATAATATTCCTTTTAATGAAATTCAAAGAATCAAAGACGGTGGAGATTGGACTACTTCTAATGGAAATACAATTCCACATTCTAGATTGACACATCCTGCACCTGTTCCTCGTTCATATGCTTTTTGTTCTGATACTGCTTATAATGAAGCTATTATTCCTATTATAAAAGGAGTAGACTTGTTATATCATGAATCTACGTTTTTACATTCTGAGGCGGAGTTTGCTGAAAAGACAAAACATTCAACAAGTATTCAAGCAGCAACTATTGCAAAGAAAGCTGAAGTTGGAAAATTAGTTCTTGGACATTATTCTTCTAGATATGTGGAATTGGATGAATTGCAGGATGAAGCGAAGAGTGTGTTTCCTAATACGGAACTTGGATTGGAAGGAAAACGATTTTCTGTAGAAGCGAAAAAAGTTGTTTAGAATTTTATACAACATTTTAAAAAGAACTCACGTTTTAACACACATTAGAATTATTACCCATCTTATAAGTACCCTTAATCAAGTTTAAAACCTCGTACTTTATAGTACGATAATTTGAAAAAGGGAAAAAGGGAAGACGGATTTGAGAAGTTTGAAGTTTGACGAATTAACTTGTTATTTACTTCGTAAGTGTATTGTTTTTAAATTTAAATAAA
>JALZVK010000374.1 GCA_023301005.1 Saprospiraceae bacterium
GAAGCAGATTTAGGATTTAAATTTTGGGTACTATTTAGAGATATGACGGTGCTTGGATTAGTGACTTCGTTTTTTGGTTTTTTTAGAAAAAATAAATCTGTCTTTTTGGGAATGTTGGTTTTACTCTTTGGAGTTTTTCCATTTACATTTTTTAAAAAATTAAACAATACTTTCCCGCAGGGAAAAGAAACAGTTTCCACTACCACTCCTACCCCAACAACGTCTGCCAGCAAATTATCTTTAGATAAAAATGGAGAATTACTTGTCGATATTTCTGATGACCGAACGATGGAAGATTTGAATACATTAGTGGACAAATATGGATTGACTTATGAAAAAGCATTCCATCCTAACTCTCCAAGATTAACTGACTTAGACGATTACTTCGTAATCAATATTCCTGATAAATATGAAGGCGACATTTTAAATATAGAAAGTGAATTGATGGCAAGTGGTTTTATTGATTATTTGGAACAAAACGAAATTGTTCAAATTGCTCCAATAGAAACCATGCGACCTTCTAAGAGAAAACGAACTTTTGGAATCAATGATCCTGGTGTAAATGAACTTTGGGGATTTGATGAAATGCGAATGGATAATTTATATAAACTCTTAAAATCTAAAAAAGTAAAACCGAAAAAGAAAGCTAATATTTTTATTTTAGATACAGGAGTCGATGCTAATCACGAAGATTTAAAAGCTAATTATAAATCGCACAAATCTGTTTACGATACCGACAAGCAAGGTCATGGAACGCATTGTGCTGGAATCGCTGCGGCAGTTACTAATAACAAAGTCGGAGTTGCATCTTACGCACCTGACAATAATTTTGTAACGGTTACAAGTGTCAAGGTCTTGACTGACTTCGGCGGTGGAACTCAAAAAACTATCATTGCTGGAATCCTTGAAGCTGCTGATAATGGAGCTGATGTTATCTCCATGTCGCTCGGTGGTCGCTCCAATGAAAAAAGAACTCGTGCTTACGCTCGTGCTGTTAATTATTGTAATCGAAAAGGTGCAATCGTCTTAGCTGCTGCTGGAAATAGTAATATGGATGCTGCAAAATATTCTCCTGCTAATGCACCTGGAATTATTACTGTTGCTGCAATTGATACAAATTTGAATAGAGCACATTTTTCTAATTTTGTCAATAATGTTCAATATGGAATTGCTGCACCTGGTGTAAATATCTATTCTACTTATCCGAAAAATCAATATAAGACTTTTAATGGTACGTCGATGGCTTGTCCTTATGTGGCGGGATTGGTTGGTCTGATGAAAAGTATTCAGCCTGAATTGACGACGAAGGAAGTTTATGATATTTTAAATAAAACAGGAAAGGAAACTAAGGATAATGCGCAGACTGGGAAGTTGATTCAGCCTGCTCAGGCGGTTGCGGAGATTTTGAAATGAAACAATTAGTAGTCATCTTATTTGAAAATTTGAAAAAGGGAACGCTGCGCTAAGGGAAGACGGATTTGAGAAGTTTGAAGTATGACGAGTTGGCTTTTTTTACGATTTATCAGAACAAGGGAACATTCGAATTATGAAGTGTTGTCGAATATTCTTTAATTTTGATTTAATAAGAAACCCAAATCTTCTTTACGAAGATTTGGGTTTCCTATTTATAAAAAAACAATACACTTACGAAGTAAGTAAAAGCAAAGTAATTAGTCATACTTCATACTTCTCAAATCAGTCTTCTCTTAGCGCAGCGTTCCCTTTTTCAAATCCCTATTCTCTCTTCTTATACATATACATATTACCATCTCCAGACGTATAATCACCATACATATATTCATTACAAAATTGATTTATATCGAATGATCCGAAAAAGTCGCCAATAGCAAAGCTAAAACGTTTTCCACCATTAGATGTCATTTCTTCAACTACTTCCCAAGAACTAATAAGGGTGGTATCCAAATTGGAATTCTCATAATCTAATATCAGTTCATCATCATTAATTTCAATAAAACTACATGGCATAGTTACATCCGCAGTCCAACCATGACCATATCCCACCAATTCCCATTCTCCAATTAAATTTTCTTCAATTTCTTCTTTTGTAGTAAATCCGTATGAACTACAATACTCCATTACTGCTCGCTCCTCATCGTCTACTCTTCCATCCTGATCATCGGCATTTTGAACAAATGTACATTCATAATCTACATTGCAATCTACACCTGAAATTGTAGGAGCTTCGGAAGGTGGTGATGGAGGTGATGGATAAAATGTAGGTAGCGTTTCATCTTTTCCGCAAGACCAACATAGCGACATAATCGCTATTAGTGTTATTAGAATTTTTAAATTTTTCATTTTCACTTTTTTATATTTTTTAAAACAAGAATTACAATTTAAGAAATTTACTCCATAATAATCGGTTGGATCTTAATCAAAACATCTTCCAATTTCCCTACAAATTCATCCACATTTTCCTTACTAAAAATCATCGGAGGTTTTATCTTTAAAGTACGCTCACCAGGACCATCTGTGCTAGTCAAAATGTAACGTTTTTTTAATTCCTCTTTAATGGTGGGCGTAATACTTTCGTCTTCATTCATTTGTCTAAATTCAACTCCTAAAAATAAACCATCACCTCGAACATCATAAATAATTGGATATTTCGCTTGAAGGGAAATCAATTTATTTTTAAAATAATTTCCCACTTCAATTGCATTTTGCATCAATTCTTCTTCTTCGATTATTTCTAAAACTGATTTTCCAACTGCACAGGAAACAGGATTCCCACCAAAGCTACTAAAGAATTCCATTCCATTATTAAAAGAATTTGCAATTTCGGAAGTAGTTACGACCGCTCCCATAGGATGACCATTGCCTATCGGTTTTCCTAAAATAACAATATCAGGTACGACGCCATGATGTTCCCAACCCCAAAACTTACCTGTACGACCAAAGCCAATTTGCACCTCATCAGCGATACAAACTCCACCAGCTTCTCGCACTATTTCATAAACCATTTTTAGGTAACCATCAGGCAAAGGCATTTGCCCAGCACATCCTAAAATCGACTCTGTAATAAAACCTGCCAAACCATTTTTATTCGCTTCATTCAAACTCATTAATACATTCGCCTTCCAATTAGACATGTTCAATTCTTGGTTTTGTAAGAGCATTGTTGGAAAAGGAATCGTATGTACATGTGCAGTTTCGCCTGCGCCACCTTTATGACTAAATTTGTAATGACTCACTTCTATACTCGCAATAGTATTGCCATGATAACCTTCCTCCATGACGAGCATATCTTTATGATTAGTATGCGCTTGTGCCATTCGTAGCGCAGCATCTGTTGCAGCACTTCCTGAATTGACAAAGAAGATTTTATTTAATTTTTTTGGAAAATAAGACAACAACGCATCTCCATATTCTGCCAAACTTTGATATAAATATCTAGTATTCGTATTGAGTTTTGCAGCTTGTCGTTGAATGGCATTTACTACTTTAGGATGACAATGTCCTACATGTTTGATATTGTTGTATGCATCCAAATAAGTATTCCCATCAGTTGCATACATATATTGTAACGCTGCTTTTTCAAAATGAATTGGCGTTTTATAACTGACTGATAAATTTTTTCCTAATGTATTTTCTCTATGATTTAAAATGTCTTCGACATTTGTAATTGTTTTAGCGTCAGCGTTATTAAAATTACAAACTTTCCGAAATTCAGCTCTTGCAAAGAAAGGATTGATAGTTATCCATTTTTCCAAAAGTTCCCATGCAGGTTTTTCGCTAATCGTAATATATTCATTATCAGGTTGTTGTGTCTTCTCGTAAGCAGAGTTACAAACACTTACACATAACCTCGCAGCTATCAAATAATATAAAATATCTAATTCTTTTTTCTCTAACGGTAATTCTTCATGATAACCTTTAATGATTTCGCAGGCTACTTCAATTGGATTTTCTTTTTCAAAAACTGCATAAGTTATCGCTATCGCTAACTCATTAATTAAAAAAGAATAAGCAATATCTCCAAAGTCAATCATCGCACTCACTCTCCCCCAATTCGTCAAAACATTCCAATCATTGGCATCGGAATGAATGATACTTTTTCTTAATTCATATTGAAGTGGTAGTACTTCTTCTCTATATTGTTGAAAAAAATATTGAACAATTCGTTTACGGGAATGTATTGTTATATGATTTG
>JALZVK010000375.1 GCA_023301005.1 Saprospiraceae bacterium
AAAACGTAGGCGATGCCTAGCATCGGCGAGGCTTTTTAACGAAGAAGGATGAAAAAAGAAACCGAAATAACTTATGAATAATTATGAACAATAACTTAACCTAAAATAAAACTTAAGAATAAGAGTTTAATAGTGGTAATTACTTTATTTCCCACCACCGTTATACTCTGAAATTCTTTAAACAATTTTTTATCACTCTACGAGTGTTTATTTTTTTATAAAAAAAACAAACTGAAAAGTTATTTTTTAAGCCGTAATGAGTAATTAATAAATCCGACATTTTGAGTCGGCAGTTTTAAAGTTAGACAAGGCAAAAAACGTAAGCGATGCAAAGCATCGATGAGGCTTTTTAACGAAGTATAACTTTAAAAATGACAGTCAAAATGCGGAAGTTATTATTTACTCATTACATAGCTTAAAAATGATTTTTTCCCCTATATTTGCGAACTCAATTTTTGAAATCAAAGAAAATTATGAAAAGATTAATCTTTTGCGCTGTTACTTTATTCTCTTTTTTAGCGACAACGTCTGCACAATTCGATTGTGTTTTTAATACGACTACAGGACAATGGGTAAAACCAGGAACTACTGATGTTCCTTGTACTAATACCATTATCACTTCTGTACCTTTTTTAAGAATCACACCTGATGCTCGTTCTGGAGCAATGGGAGATGCAGGAATCGCTATTTCTCCTGATGCTAACGCAATTCACTACAATGCTTCTAAATTAGCTTTTGCAGAAAAAGATTTATCATTATCTGCTACCTATACACCTTGGTTAAGAGCTTTAGGATTGAATGATGTATATATGGCTTACCTTTCAGGTTACAAGCAGATTGACGATAGACAATCTCTTGGATTTGGTTTAAGATATTTCTCTTTAGGTTTGATTAACTATACCAATGATTCAGGTCAAGAGAATGGAACAGGTAAACCAAATGAGTTCGAAATCTCTGCGGCTTATGCTCGTAAATTATCTGACAACTTTAGTGTTTCTGTTGGTGGTAAATTTATCTACTCTAACTTAGCTGCTGGTCAGCGTGTAGGAGTTGTAGAAATTAATCCAGGAACTGCAGGAGCTGTTGATTTTGGAGTAACTTATAAAAAAGATATTGAACTTTCTGGAAATGAAACTAACCTTACAATTGGTGCCGCAGTTACTAACTTAGGTACTAAAATATCATATACCAACTCTGCTAACAAAGACTTTATTCCTACTAACTTAGGTGTTGGTGCAGCTTGGGAATTCCAATTTGATGAGTACAACTCTTTTACAATTACGACTGATATTAATAAATTATTAGTTCCTACTCCTTGTTTAGGTTCTAATGACCCAAACACTCCTGATTGTGATGTAGACCAAAATGGTATTCCTGATTATAAAGAAAAATCAGTTGTAGGTGGTTTGATAGGTTCTTTCGGAGATGCTCCAGGAGGATTTAGCGAAGAGGTTAGAGAATTGATGTATTCTGTAGGAATGGAATACTGGTATGATAAGCAATTCGCAGTTAGAGCTGGTTACTATACTGAGGCTCAAACTAAAGGAAATCGTCAATTCTTTACAGTAGGTTTAGGATTAAAATATAATGTATTCGGTTTGAATTTCTCTTATTTAGTTCCTACTACGAATCAGAGAAATCCATTGGATAATACTTTAAGATTCTCTTTAATCTTCGACTTTGAAGCATTTGAAGGAGAATAAGAATCAATACTTTTTGATTTGGAAAACGGGGTTTGAATTAATTTTCAAACCCCGTTTTTTATGGTACTTGATAGAACACGGATGCCGCAGATTGAGCGGATTGTAGCGGATTTTGACGAGCGCATTTGCATGAATTTTTTGACGATTTAACTTGTTATGATTATTTAATCCAACTTGTTATTTATAAAACAATCTGACCTCTTTGAGGTCTTTTTAAAATTGGATTTACTTTTTAAATTTAAAATCATCTAAGCATATTCGTCAAAAATCCATACAAGCTCGCTCGTCAAAATCCGCTACAATCCGCTCTATCCGCGGCATCCGTGTTCTATCTTCTATCAAAAAAACATTTTTAATTCCTTACTTTTGCAAAATGAAGAACCAAGAACTGGCGCACCTTTTTTATAGAGAAATTTCAAAAATTACTGATGATGAATCATCAGATGATTTAGTAAAAATTGATGGACTTTATAAGTTATTAAATAAAGTATTCATTGAAATTACGAGAGATGAGAAACTTCAGTTTACAACAATGTTTGCTCGAATTTCATTTGCCTGTCAAAAATTTTCGATAGAAAAACAAACCCAATTCTATATTCATATTTTTAGAAAAGTTGCTAAAGAAATTTCCATAAAACCTAATCCTAATAACTCATCATTTCAAAAAGAAATAGAACTAGGATTAAAAGTCGTAGCAGATTGTATAGTTGCTTTCTATCATGAAGTTCCACCTCAAATATTAGCAGAAAAACTCCCTACAAAAATTAAGTATAAAACTTCTCCCGTAGAAGTCAAGTCATTTAAACCTAGTGCTCGAATTGTAGTTTTTGATTTGGATGAAACCAAAGAACAACTCGTAGCAAGAGACGAAGCTACTCCTACTCAAGAAATCAGAGTTCAATATAATATCGCAGAACGCAATCAAAATTTTAATCCAACTATTCAAAAAATAAAAAGCGTTTTTAAATTTCCGATAACGATTAATTTATTAGATGTAGAGATTGATGCTGAGGGAATTTATCGACCTCGTGCATTCGTGGTGGAGCCTGATTATTTAGTGGACGTTTC
>JALZVK010000376.1 GCA_023301005.1 Saprospiraceae bacterium
GATTTAATAGAACTTAGATGCCGTGGATTAGGGTTAATGAGTTAGGATGTTATTCAATAATAAGGTGTTGGTTAACTCAATCTACGGCATCGGTGTTCTTTTGATAACGTGTGTGTGTTAATTTTAAATAGGTTATTAGAAAATTGGTTTTTGAGATTTAATAGAACTTAGATGCCGTGGATTAGGGTTAATGAGCTAAGATGACGGTTTCAATAATACGGTTTTGATTAGCTCAATCTACGGCATCGGTGTTCTATCTTTTTTTTAGGATTTGTATTTTTCTTTTAAAATATCTTTAAATACTTTCATTACTTTTTCCACCTTCGGGCGACTTACATTATATACATAACTCTGTCGAGGATTTATCTCATAAAAATTTTGATGATAAGCCTCTGCTACCCAAAATTCTTCAAACGAATCTACTTTTGTAACTATACTGTTATTAAATGTAGAAGTATTTAACATCGCTATCTTTTTATCTATCATATCTTTTTGTTTTTGATTATGATAAAAAATATGAGAACGATAAGATTCTCCAACATCATTACCTTGTCGATTCAATTGAGTTGGGTTATGCGCTACAAAAAACACATCTAATAATTTATCAAAACTCAATACTTCTGGGTCAAAATAAATTTGAATCGCTTCAGCATGTCCTGTCGTTTCAGCGCAAACTTCTTTATAAGTTGGATGCATCGTATGTCCACCTGAGTAACCGCTGATAACATCAACGACTCCGTTGATTCTCTCGAATGATGCTTCGGTACACCAAAAACATCCACCTGCAAACGTAGCAACTTGGTATTTTTCGTACCCTTTGTTTTTTACATAATTTTCGATTTTTGGATTTTTACCTTTATCTAAATTTGCTGAGCTTCCATTTTTTTGACTACAACCAAACGTTGCGAAAATTGAAAGCATTAATAAAATGGTTAACTGTTTCATATTCTTTAATTTTATTTAGTTTTTATATTTACAAAGATAATAGTGAAGTGTAACAGAAGTATCACGGAAGTTTGTTTTTTTTACCGCAGAGTTAGAAAGGAGTTTGGCGCAGAGTTACGCAGAGTTTTTTTGAGCTTCTTAAAAACTCTGCGTAACTCTGCGCTAACTCACTATTAACTCTGCGGTAAAATCATGCCTCTAGTTCTTTTATTTTATCAATCCACTCTTGTGGGATAGGTTCTTTTTTAAGTTGATGATAATTATAAGGTATGATTGAATTTTTATTAATCGCAACGATTCGTTGATGCTTATGACTGTACATATAACATTCAATCATAAATCTATCTTCCAGAATTTCAACCGTTTTTACCCCAATCGAAATCGTATCAGGATAAGTAACTGGAAAAATATATTTGCAATCTTGCCATCCTAAAATCGGACCGACTTCCGCATTAAAAGAACTATCAATATTCAAGTGATTAAAATATTCAATTCGAGCAGATTCGCCCCATCGAATATAAACTGAATTGTTGACATGTTTGGCTGCATCCATTTCGCCCCATTGAACAGGTAGTTCTACTACAACTGGAAATGCTTTTAATTCTTCTTTCATTAATCTGTAATTTCTGATTGGAATTTATCTTTTAGGACTTTATTTTTTTGGAAATACTTCCGTAGGTTTTCATATGATTGGAGGGGAACTTCGCAATGAAGTTGTTGCTCATGCAAAGATGTTATAATTAGTTGAGCACTTTCAATATTTGCTTTTTCTAACTCTTCTTGAAAGTTTCCTTTCGCCAATAATTTTTTAGAAATGCTTAAATGGATAAATGTAATTTCATCAAGAGCAATTAATATACCTTTGTAAAATTGTGTTTTATTGATACGAACTAATATTCCATTTTTTAGATTTTCAAAATTGGTATAGGGAATATCACTACCTGGTACTCTTTCTAGGAAGTCATCAATTTGAGGAAAGCCTGATTTGTACACGACTCTTGGGGAGCCGACGCCTCCCATTTTTATTTTTTCAAAAAAACCAAACTTACCTCCGTATTTTCGAAGGAGCTCCCACGGAGCACTACCGTCTAAATCTATTTCGCAAACCTGCATAATAATTAAAAATTAAAAATAAATAATTAAAAATTGCCTTCTAACTTGTTAGTTATCTAATTTGTATTCAATCAAGTCTATTCGAAAATTTTCAATTTTTCATTTTCAATTTTCAATTAACGAGAGTAATACATTCCCTGCTTCATCTAAGGTTTCCCCAAATGCAAATAAACCTTCCTCATGTCCAGCCATTGCAAATATCTTCTGTTTTAAAACATCTGTTGTTTTAAAAAGTTGTAAAATTTCATTCGCTATTTCAGGGCTACCGTAAGGTGCAGATTTTGGAGTAGTTGGAATTTTCCAAAGTAATTTTTTCCATAATTCTAAATGGTGTACATGGAAGATAGCATTGACGTGTGTATATTGTTGGTAAATAACTGCATGACTCATACTTTCGGAGGAGGCGATAGTTGCGCCTGTGCATTTTACCCAATTTTTTTGGAGGTCAAAGTCGATGACTTTTGCGTAGTGTGCTTCGTTGAGTTGTTTGTAATTGCCTGTCTTTGAGCCACTTATAAAGAAATTGTTTTTATCTGCACGTTGACTTACATTTCCATATCCGATTCCGTTGGGATAAGCTCCGACTAATTTTACATCGTATAATTGTTGTCGCCAATTGTTTAGATTGTTGATTTTGGAAAAAGGAAGTGGTGGTGTTTTTTTCCAATCGGAATTGAATTTGATGTAGCCTTCGTCCATGTATATATTTGTAAAATTATTTTTTAAAAAGATTTGAATTGAATGGATAACATGAATTTTCACATTTCTAAAAACCAGAAATATATCCAAAAATCATTACTGACAATAAGAGTGTACCTACTACATTTATAATTGCAATTTGTTTTTCTAAATTTTCTCTAAAATAAAATCCTAGCAATCCTATAATTATAAAAAATACCAATATCGAAACTCCTCCCATTTCATAAAATACTGGAAGGGGAAGTGAAAAAAGAATTAGCCATACAAATGCAAATGTTACAACTCTTTTTTGTTTCAATTCATTTCCTTCTTTTGAAATAATTCCAAGTCCTGAATTTAATAAGAAAGGTAAAAGAAATAAAACGGCTATTGGAATAAGATATATTTCTAGTCCACCTTCTTTCATCCAATTAAATATCAGCAGAATAAGCATAAGACTAAATCCTACAAATTGATAAATGCTCATGTATTTATTCCATTTCGCTAATGTCATTTATAATTAGATTTATGAAAAATTATTATCTCAATATTTATCTAATGAAATAATTTCACAAGTCCTTCCCGACTTGCTTCACAAATTCCCAACTCCGTAATCAAACCTGTAACCAATCTCGCAGGTGTCACATCGAATGCATAATTAGCAGCAGGACTTTCCATAGGTGTGAGAAGAACTTTTTTAATTTCCCCTTCGTGCAATCCTTGAATATATTTCACCTCATCTTCACTACGCAACTCGATTGGAATTTCTTCCAATCCATTTTTTAATTTAAAATCAATACTACTCGATGGCGCACCTACATAAAATGGAATATTATTATCCTTCGCCGCTAATGCTTTTAGATACGTGCCTATCTTGTTACAAACATCTCCGTTGCGAGTTGTTCGGTCCGTTCCTACGAGTACCAAATCGACTTCGCCATGTTGCATCAAATGTCCTCCTGCATTATCGGTGATAATGGTGTGAGGGACTCCGTGTTCTTTTAATTCAAATGCGGTGATGCGTGCGCCTTGATTTCGAGGGCGAGTTTCATCGACCCAAACATGAACGGGAATGCCTTTGTCATGTGCGGCGTAAATTGGTGCAGTCGCAGTTCCATAATCTATACATGCCATCCAACCTGCATTGCAATGTGTGAGGACGTTGACCGTTTTTTTATTTTTTTTATAAATGTCTTCGATGAGTGGTAAACCGTATTCGCCTATTTTTTTGCAGCGTTCGATGCTTTCTTTTTTGATGCGTTGTGCATTTTCCAAAAAGATTGCGGGTAAGGCTTTTGGATTATTGGAGACTAATGATAATTGATGATCAATCGCCCAAGATAAATTGACAGCGGTCGGTCGAGCGGTTTTTAATTTATCAGCTGACTCATGGACGTAGTCTATAAACCGTTGATTGTCAAATGCTTCGAGTGCTGCAAAGTACATTCCGAATGCTGCGGTGACTCCGATTAGTGGTGCGCCTCTGACATGCATTTCTCTGATTGCATGGAAGACATCATCTACTGATTTTAAATCTTCTATTACTAATTCATGCGGTAAGTATCTTTGGTCTATGATTTGGACGATGGTTTCATCGTCTTCTTTTAGCCAAATGGTATGATGATGTTTTCCATTAATATTCATGTTCAAAACTAATTGAAAAATTTGTCTTTCTATTATGTTTTGTTTTATTTTTTACCGCAGAGTTTATTAGTGAGTTTGCGCTGAGTTTCGAAGATTTTTTACTAAACTTTCTTACTATCTCTCTTGACTATTCTTTGACTTTATTCAACTTGCCAAATGAATTTGGCGGTTACTATAGAATGCTGAAATAAAAAAAACTGTAACGATTATGCTACAGCTTTTCTTAATTTTAAATAAGTAAGTACTTGGAGATAAATATCTTGATAATTTTTATAACGAATAACTTAATCCTAATTGCCAACTCATTACACGAGGAAGTATTTTAACATTCGGTTCAGCACTCCAATTCGTCAAACTTTTTTGATATTGAAATCCAGTTGTTATGCCTAATCGGTTTTTGAAATGATAAGTTAACCGACCATTTAACAACCCATTTATATTCATTTTTGAATTAAATATATCTTTAGATATATCTTCGTAGTTAGCTATTTCTCCTTGATACAAAGTGCGTCCTTGATAGGTAGACAAAATATTAAAACTACCTCCTACTAAAATATCTGCTTGTAGTCTATTATTAAATTTCCACGTTTTACCAATTGCAATTGGGATTTGAAGACGTTGTATTTTATTATAATGTTTAACTGTTCGCTCTGCTGAAACTGTTAAGTTAACATCACCACGTAATACTGTTTCCGTTCCACTAAGGAGGCTACTATGAACTTCAATGATGGTATCAATTAATGTAATATTATAATCTGTTATCGTTCCTTGCCAATCAAAATGACTTTCTAGTTGTTGGTATTGTAATCCGAATAATAAAGAAAAATCTTTCTTTAGCGGTTGTATATAATTCAATTGAGTACCGTAAGAGATTATTGTTGATTCATATTCACTTCGTTCTGGTTTTGTATCACCGAATCCTATATTCCATGTTGAAACTTCTCCTATTAATACTAATCGTTTTGGTTGAAGTGTATCTTTCTTTTTAGCAAAATAATCTAAAGCAACATTGGGTGGCAACTCATTAATTGTATTCAATACAGGTTCTATAAAAAAGATTCTAGATGGAATGGATGATAAAATTATTTTTTCATCTTTGCTATATTCTTTTTCTAACAATACATTTTCATTTAAAATACTAGGTGTGTTTTTATTTATAAGTTTTTCTGCTGAAAGAGGTTTTGTAAGAGTAGATGTATTAGCAATTTGTGAATCTTTAGTTACTTGATTCAACACATTTTTTTGTAAATCTTCTGATGACTTCACATCAACACTACTTGATGTAACAATATAATTACGTGGCGTAGCCTTGATTGCTTCTGTTGTGTTTTCATTTATTATTTCTGGAGCATGAGGAGTATTTGTTTTAGCAATTCGAGCATCATTAGTTACTTGACTCAATGAATTGTTTTGTAAATTTTCTGAAGACTTAGCTTCTAAATCATTTGTTGTAACAATATAATTACGTGATACAACTCTATTTCCTTCTGATGTAATTTTATTCGATAAGATATTTGAATTTTCGATTTTTGATTGCGCTGTATTCGTCGTAATATTTTCCAGTATATTCATGTTATTCCTTTCCGTTGCATTCGATGATTTGTTCTCATCTGATTTAACAGGAATAGTAGAACTATCAGTCGTAACATTAGTATCTATTGGTGAATAAATTTTAGGAACAAATATTATTGCTAAAATTATTATACCTATCAAAATCAAAGTATATCCTTTCCAAGGAAAAATTGGAATTGGTTTAGGATTAGATTCATCTTTCAACTCCTCCATCTTTCTTAATATGCCATCTTCCATATTATCCCAATTCAATTCAGTAGGATACTCTGAATTATCCTCTGACATCTTATTTCGAAATTTGTCGTATTTAGAATCCAATTGCTAATTTTTTTTGATTGTTATTATCTAATTTTTTTTTCCGAATCCAATTCTTTGCCCTCGATAACTGAGAACGAGAAGTTTCAATACTAATGCCTAACATTTCACTTACTTCTTTATGAGAATATTCATCAAGAATAACTAACATAAAAACTTGTTTATATCCATCAGGCATTTGTTTTAAAAAAAGCTCTATCTCTGTTTTGGTCAATTCATTTAATTTTCTTTCAATACTTAAATCCACTTCTTCTACATTATCCATTGGTATTATTTGCCGAGGAGATTTTCCCTGCCTATAATGTTGAAGACATTGATTTATCACTAAGCGTCTTAACCAAAATTTATATTCTCCTTTTGATTCGTCAAAAGATTTTATACTTAAAAAAACACGTGCAAATATTTCTTGAATTACATCAGGGTAATCACTCTCATTAGATACATATCGCTTGACAATCGAAAAAACATATCCAATACTACTTTGATATAATTCTTTGAAAGCTGGATGCTTACCTTGTTTTACTAATGCTATGATTGAGGAATCTACCACTATCTATTTTAAATTTTTCAAATTAAACCTGAAAAACTTCTTGAAGTTTTTCAGGTTATTTAATTTTATTTTGACTTAATCTTAAATCTTAACATCCGCTGATAAATGTACAAACATCATCATCATTATTAAAGGTAATAACTTCACCAGTA
>JALZVK010000377.1 GCA_023301005.1 Saprospiraceae bacterium
TGCCGGCAAAGGCAGGTTTGGACTGCGTGGCTAAAATTGAATTTAGAACTGTTGACTTTCAAAATTAAGTCTTGATTTTTTTGCAACTTTTTTCATCAAGGAAAAAAGTTGAGTTAGAGGACTTTAAGGATTTACGTAACTTCAGTTATTAACTAAAAACCATCAGGTAGAATAATATAATCTATTTATAAAAAGAAAATCCCGAACTTTCTAAATCGAAAATTCGGGACAATCTATCTTTCATAAATTAAGACAAATCTTTAATCCGCTTCTTCCAATAAAAAAGATTTCACATATCCTTCTCTTCCATTCAAAATAACTTTACACCAATATTTATCAACGTACTCAATGATTACCATTTCTGTACCTACTGCTAAACGTTTAAGTACTTTAGATTTCGCTGTTGGTGATTTTCTCAAACTTGTTCTTTTCGTTATAGCATACCTCGATGTACTAGGAACACTTATACTGCTTCTTACTTTTTTTGAAGTATTAGTTTTTTTAATTGCTGGAATTGGTCGAAAGTCATTTACGACAATAGAATTATCTTCAAATACGACAGGTTCCTTTTTTTCAACTATCATCGAAGTCGAATTAGTTTGAGGTTGATAATCTACTATAACCCAATCGCTAGTATTAGTTGTAGTTGAAGAAGTTGATGGTTGGAGTGGTGTACTAGTAGTTGTATTTATAGTAGTACTTGCCGAAGTCGTTGCAGTCTTAGTAATCGTCTTAACTACATCATTTGTTTTTTCATTTTCGATAAATGAATTCCATTGAGCTGTAGTTTTTTTAGTAAAGAAAAGTATAGATTCAAAATCACTCATAGCAGCACCTGACATTGAAAACGGAGCAGCAGTAGTTGTAGTAGCAACCGTTTCTTCTGGCTGAATAGTTGGCGCTGACTCTCCTACTTGAGTAACAGTTGTTGTTAATTTATCAGATTCAACATTGTTTCCTTTGGAGGAAAGTATATCATAAGAAGTAGGCGCAGGTTCATTCGTTACATTATTATTTGTAGTAGATGAAGTTATGCTTTCTATTTTTCTAGTCGTTGCTATTTTATTAACTGAGTTAGATGGATTGTCTATAATTTTTTCAATTTGCCCTCCTTCCTTTTTTATAGCAACATCAGTTGTTGCGATTTTTTTAGCAGGATCTACTTTGTACTCAATTTTATTTTTCTTCTTAATCGCTTCTTCTTTGACCATTTCTAATTTATCAGAAGATGCAATTTTTTGAGGCGGAGTTACTTTGATCGTTTCTTCTAACAATGCATTTACATTACCTAAATCAGAGTAATCTATTTGAATTTTTTGTTTGTCATTACTTACAAAAGGAATCTCTTCTTGAATTTCAGGTTGTGTAATATTATAAAAATCAAATCGCTCAATAAACTGAGTAAACTTATGAGTTGGAGCTATAGTATTGATATTTGATAATTCTACTAAAACTTCATTAGATTCTTTGAATCTAAAATTTTGATGTAAAGCAATAGATTGTAGCATTAAGTTATTTTTGATTTGCTCGATTTTTAGTGCTCTCGTTGATAGCAAATTATCTATTGCCTCTGAGTCATCATTTCTTTCAATGAGCGATAAAATACTTCCAATAGATTTATCTTCATCTATTTCATCTTGAAGTATTGCAACTGTTTCAAGAATATCACCTTGTATATAATGACTTTTAGCAACTAAAAAATCATCCGATGCAAAATCAGGATTAACAATCGCTAACTCATAAGCAGAAAGCGAAATGTTTTTTTCGACATCATCATGCATTTGTAATAGTAACTCTTCCGCATCGTAAGCAGTATAGACTTTCATACCTGCTCTAGAGTTAATAGTTTTGATGGCAGCATTTGTAGCTTTCCCACCAAAAGCTAATAAATCAAGTAATCTTTCTTTTTCCGTAGTAAGAGCATTTATTGCACTAGTCGTTAATTCCAATCGAGCTTTTTGCATATAACCTTTTGGAGCAATGAAAATTCTCAATTTGGTTTTCTTATCCATCAATGTATATTTAAGGTTGGGCAAATCAATTACCTCATAACCTGACTTACTGACTTGAAAGAAAATAGTCTCATCCATTTTTGGATTAACAAGTTTTAAATTAAAACGTCCTTTGCTATCTGTCGAAACAGTCTTTGAGTATGGAGATTTTATTTTTACATTTTTTACAGTTCTAACTTTTCCATTTTGGTCACGACTATTTTGAATAAATACTTGACCTGAGATCTCAATATTTTGTCCATTGGAAAAATTGATAAAAAAGAGGAAACTAAAAAGTAGGGGTAAGATTTTTCTCGTATGAATCATGTTGTTTTTGTTTTAAATATGAATACACAATCTATTAACCTTCACTTCAGATTAATTAGTATATTTTTTTGTAACAATAACTCTACGTAATTGATTGAGAAAAAAAGGGAGTAGAGTTTTCTTATTAGACTTGATACTCTTTAAAATTGCTTCTTTGAAATTCAGATTTTTTTGATAGTTTTTCTAAAAAAATCATTGAATAGTCATTCTATTGAATTATTTTTTTAGGAAAAATAGCGAAAAAAGATGTTTTCAGAGAAGTGATTTTTAAAGGGTAACAAGTCTATTTAGTATGTTTAAATTCTAAGACAGTTATAAAGATAATTAATTGTTTACAAATAAAAAAAAGTTCTTAAAGCTTTGCTTTAAGAACTTTTTATCGTTTTATTAAGTAACTAGATGATGTTACTCCATCTTAATTATTTATCTTCTACTTCAACTGTTTTATGAGCATCCGTCAATTCTTTTGAAATAGCTCCACGAGTAAATGGAATAAAAGTTTTCGTATCCACTTGGATGACGACTACTTTATCATCAATTTTACTAATCTTACCAATCACTCCACTTTTAGTCACGACCTCCATTCCTTTTTCTAAATCTGTATTAAATGTTTGTTCCTCTTTAGCTTTTTTCGTTTGTGGACGAATAAAGAAAAACCAAAAGATAATTACAATTAGAACTAAAAAAACATTAGAGATTATCGCCCCATCTGCTTGTAAAAGAATTATATCTAAAATCATAGTTGTTTTTGTTTTGATGTTAAATTCATTAATGTTTGTGTTCCTCAACAAATCCTTTGATAAATAATTTTGTATCACGAGGATTAGTATTAGAAGTTATAGTAATTGGTTTCGTCTGAAAACCTGATAAACTCTTAGTATCAAATACGACTTTTATTTTTCCAGTTTTCCCAGGTTGTACATAATCTTTAGGGTACGTCGGAACGGTACATCCACAAGTCGAGCGTGCATCTCCGATAAGCAAAGGTACTTCGCCAGTATTTTTAAATTTAAAAATATATTCTACTTTTTCTCCTTCCTTGATTGATCCGAAATCGTGAGTCGTTTCTTCAAAAGTCATTTTAGGAACAAATTCAGCTTCTACATCATCATCCATTGCTGATACAGGATTTCTGATAATACTTGCAGCTTCGTCAACTTTCATCTCTTCTATTTTCTTACCTGAGGTTTCAGGTTCGTTACAAGAGAAAATAATTGTTAAGCAAAAAATTAAAAAGATCCATCTATTCATATCTATTTATGTTTGTTTTAAGTGAAAGTCTAATTTAGATTTACAAAATTATATTTTTTAATGAAGAATACAGAAAACAAGGTTTGGATTTTTTCTTTTTAATGAAATTTAGAAAACTGACTTTTTTTTTCTTTTTTGTAAAAAAAATTAAATGCGATTATTCCTTTTAGGTTTTATGGGTTGTGGAAAAAGCTATTCGGGGCAATTACTTGCTGATTTGTTCGAAGTGCCTTTTATAGATTTGGATATTTATATAGAAAAAAAAATGGGTCGAACGATTCGTGATATATTTGAAAATAAAGGTGAAGCTTATTTTCGTCAAATAGAAAAAGAATGTCTGCATGAGATGCTCGATAAAGAAAGAACGGTCATTGCAGTTGGAGGAGGAACACCTTGTTTTTTTGATAATATGGAATGGATGAATAAAAATGGACTGACTGTTTTTTTAGAAACTCCAGTTTCAATTTTAGCGAATCGCTTAATTGCAAATATGGAACATCGTCCGTTGTTGAAAGATTTTTCCAAAAAAGATTTAGAGTCATTTATAAATAAAAAATTAGAAGAGCGAAATCCTTTTTATCATCAAGCTCAAATTTTATATGAACAAAAAGAGGATGGTCAAGATGTGGCGGGAGATTTGAAAAAGTATTTTAATAATTTGATTTGATGTTTTATTTTAAATAAAAATCCCAAATCTCGGAGTCTTCCAAGATTTGGGATTTCTATTTAATAACAACTAATAACTGGCGAAACTACTTTTTTACCTCTTCAACAACCTCCTCCAAAGGCACAACAAATCCAGATATTTTTTTATTTTTCTTTAAATTCTTTTGGTAATTCTTAGCCTGATCAAGCGTTTCGAATTGACCTAAAATAATTTTGTATGTAGACTTACCTTCTTCTTTATTAGTCTTAATCAAAATGTTTTTAAAGTGACGACCTTGTAATTCAGCTACTTTTTTCAAAACACTTTCATAATCAGATAAAGAAATTACTTGTACTCCAAAGCCTTCTTTCTTAGGTTTGATTAAAGAGATTTGGTAAAGGTCAGAATTTTTAAAATCCTGAGCATTCATCATTTGAGCAGCTATTGCAGGTACTTCTATTTCATTACTATAAGGAGTTGGTGTATCTGCTTTTTTCTCTTTCTTTTTAGTAATCACTTTTGCCTCCTTCGCTGCCCCAACTATTGCACTTGAAGTAGCAGCTGGAGGTGTTGTTTTTTTAACTTTTGCCTTACTCTTAGCATTCCCACCTCTCGTTGATTCTGTACGAGCAGTTTCTGATTTGAATTTTGCTTCATTAGAACGACGAGTACTTGATGATGCAGCAGCTGCAGGTTTATTATCACCTTTGCTAGTCAATTTATCATTAGCGCCATCTTTGACCAATTCCACTTTTACTTGAGCGATGCCATCATTAATTAATCCAATCCGTTGAGCGGCAGCTCTTGACAAATCAACGATACGACCTTTGATATAAGGTCCACGGTCAATTACTTTTACGGTTACTGATTTTTTATTTTCTAGGTGAGTTACCCTTAATGTAGAACCAAAAGGATAATCATTATGAGCGCAAGTCAATTTATTTTTATCATACTTGATACCGCTTGCTGCTTTTTGTCCTTGAAATGCATCTGCATAAAAAGATGCTAATCCATATTGTTCCTCTTGTGCATTAGATGTCAATGCAAATGTCAAAAATAAGAACATGGAAAGTGTTATTTTAAAAAAGGTTTTCATGGTGAACTGTTTTTTAATTATGTATTTTCCTTAAAATTAAGTGTTATTTCAATAAAGCACAACCTATAGAGGTCATACTATAGTTTTTAGTTGATATACAAAATGAGTAATTATACTAGTTTTTCAACCAATACAAATCAATTTTGTATTTTTGCAAAATATAAATTAGGGGTTCAGATATTCAATTTTTATGAATAAAAATTATTGTCATTTTTAAATGACTTATTTATCTGAATTTAAGGGAATAGATTAAATCAACGAGTAAGTATCTTCGTAAATTATTTTCAAAGGTATTTTTATTTTTTTAAAAAAGCGAATGATTTTAGAACCTTGGTTGATTTAAACTTGTTTTCCTTATACTTGAAAAATTTAAAATAAGTAAATATATGAGTAAGCATGGAAGAGTGTTGGTCGCAATGAGCGGTGGAATTGATAGTACAGTTACTGCTATGATGATGCATGATCAAGGTTATGAAGTGGTAGGTATTACCATGAAAACTTGGGATTATGCCAATGCAGGTGGTAACAAAAAAGAGACAGGTTGTTGTAGCTTGGATTCTATTAACGATGCTCGAATGGTAGCCGTTAATATGGGATTTCATCATTTTATCGTAGATATACGAGAGGAGTTTGGTGATTATGTAATTGACAATTTTGTTGATGAATACTTAGCAGGTCGTACTCCTAATCCTTGTGTATTATGTAATACGCATATTAAGTGGAGTTCATTATTGAAGCGGGCGGATTCATTGGATTGTGAATTTATAGCAACTGGTCATTATGCAAAAATAGGCGAAGAGAATGGTCGGAAATTTATTACCAAAGGTAAAGATGAACGAAAAGATCAATCTTATGTACTGTGGGGATTAAGTCAAGAGTGCTTGGATAGAAGTCGATTTCCATTAGGTCCTTATACCAAAACTGAAGTTAGAAAAATGGCTTTTGATTGGGGTTATACTGATTTGTCAAAGAAAGGAGAAAGCTATGAAATTTGCTTTGTACCTGATAATGATTATCGAGGATTTTTGACTCGAAGAGTGGATGGATTAGAAGAGCGAGTAGCAGGTGGAGAATTTATAAGTCCTCAAGGTGAAGTATTAGGAACGCATCGAGGTTATCCTTTTTATACAGTAGGACAACGAAAAGGATTAGGTCTTGCATTTGGCGAACCAAGATATGTAACTGAAATCCAACCTGATTCGAATCGAGTGGTACTTGGAAAAGTAGAAGACTTATTGCGAAATGGTATGACTGTTTCTCAAATCAATTCTATGAAATATGAATCTATTCCTGAAGGAATAGAAGCAGTTACTCAAATTCGATATAACGATCCTGGAGTATTGAGTCGAGTGAAAAATGTCGAAGGGCAAAGTGATAAAGTCGAAGTTGAATTTTTTGCAAATGTAAAAGGTGTTGCACCTGGGCAATCTGCTGTATTTTATGAAGGAGATGATGTGATTGGAGGAGGATTGATTTATGGAAGTTTTTTAAATAAATAGTAATAGTTAGCATCATTTTCTTAAAACGAAGAGCGCCAAATTTTCATAATGAAAATTTGGCGCTCTTTATTTTTATTTAAAATTCAAAACAAGCAGAATTATTATTGTTCGTAGTCTTTACGGTATCCGCTTCTTTTTCTTTTATTTCTAATTGCAAATCTTAATCGTCTTCCTATACTTTCATTATATATACCTCTTCCATATCTTAAATATAAAAACAAGAAAATTCCAATGCCTGTAAAAAATAAGATAGGAAAGCAGAGTAATAGAACTTTAGAAATCATTGAATTAAAACCAGCTATCAGCAAAGTATAACTCAAAGGAATCAATAAAAAAGAACCTGAGCATAATAATATCGAACGTCCTTTCCATTTATCAGTTCTTAAATAATTACGTTCCCAATTGTAATATAATCTTTCTAGTTCTTCAAGTGTAAAATAAGTTTCTCCGAACTCTAAAAACATAGCCATATCATCTTGAACTTCGAGTTCAATTTTTTTGAATATTTGTTCTAAGCTATTGTTTTTTTTAAGATGCATAATTGTAATGGATATCTGTTCAAGGAAATTGAAATATATGTAAATAATAAAGCATTGACATATATTTTAACAAAAATAATAAAACTATTCGATTGATGCTTGAATATTTTGTTCGTCTTTAAGACTTTTTTCATTAATAATGAGAATTAAACAACATCAATCTTTTATAAGGTCTATTAGTTTATCATTATAAATGATTTCTGTACCAACTTAACATTTTTCGTAAACTGATTAAAATTGTTTCATTTAGCAACAATGAAAGAATATTTGCTAAGTGGTCGGCATTCATTTATTTGTATTTCATTTTCAAAAAAAAAAGAAACAACTTAGTGTTTGAATAAGGATAAAAGAAATAGCGAAAATTTTGAATCTATTTAGTTCGCATTCCTAAAAGATGATTAACGATGAAAAAAATCTATACAAAAACGAATATTATAATTCTTGTTTCGGCGAGCATCCTTTTATTTTCCATGATACCTATTCGTGAAGATGAAAAAGCTTTCCATACCGAAGATGAGTTGAATTTTTATTTAGCTCATGCGGTATTAGCTCCTCCCGTCGATTCTAATATAATTTTTCCTACTGCTGGTAATTGTGATGGCTGTCATGGATATGATCCTCAAGGCAATGGAATGGTAGATTCTTATGGCAACGATGTCAATGTTCATGATGATTGGCGAACTTCAATGATGGCACTTTCTGCTAAAGATCCATTTTGGAGAGCCAAGGTGAGTCATGAAATTTTAACTAATCCAAGTCATAGTTTGGACTTACAAACTAAGTGTACTTCATGTCATGCGCCGCAAGGTCATTTTACAGCAATCATACGAGGTGCTCAACATTATACGATTGCCGAAATGCTTGCCGATACCACTGCGATGGATGGTGTGTCATGTGCAACTTGTCATATTAAGAGTACGGAGAATTTAGGAACTGAATTTTCAGGGGATGCAACTTATGATACTTCAAGAATAATTTATGGACCTTATGAGACTCCTTTCGAGCCTCCGATGAATGACTTTGTAGGTTTCAAACCTGTGTATAGCGAACATATTAATGATGCTGGAATTTGTGCGTCTTGTCATACTTTGTTGACCAACTCAGTTGACTTAGCAGGTAATCTGACTGGCGAAAAATTTGTGGAACAAGCGACTTATCATGAATGGTTAAATTCTGCTTACGACGACGACGGCACAAATCCTACAACTTGCCAAAGTTGTCACATGCCTCAATTAGAAGATAACATTGTGATTTCTGCAAACTATATTTTTCTACAACCTCGGTCGCCTTACGGACTCCATGATTTAGTTGGGGCAAATACGACGATGCTGCAATTGATGAAAGAAAATAAAGAAGGTTTAAATATTGATGCTGCGGACGAACACTTCGATGAGACTATCGCTAAGACTTTAGTGATGCTTCAACAAAATTCTATTAGTACTGAAATGTCATTAGTTGACCTAACGAGTGATACTGCTTATTTTGATTTAAAATTGACGAATAAAGCAGGACATAAATTTCCTTCTGGTTATCCTTCGAGAAGAGTCTTTATAGAATTTGTTGTTGCCAATGAACTTGGAGATACTTTATTTCAGAGTGGTGTTTTGCAATCTGATTATGAAGTCAATGGTCAAACTGCGGATACTGAACCTCACTTTAATATTATCAACTCAGAGGAACAAGTTCAAATTTATGAATTGGTGCTCGGTGATGTCAATGGAGACTTTACAACAGTCTTGGAACGTTCGCATCAAGCATTAAAAGATAATCGACTTCCACCTCTTGGTTTTACGACTTCGCACTCGGCGTATGATACAACTATTATATATGGTGATGCTTTGACAGATTCGGATTTTAATTACGAAAATGCTACCGAAGGTAGCGGAACTGATATTGTTCATTACCACTTCCCTATCGATGGTTATGTTGGATTGGTTACGGCT
>JALZVK010000378.1 GCA_023301005.1 Saprospiraceae bacterium
GAGTCAAATCGAAAATATCATTTAGATCAAAAAATTAAGAATAAGTTTTCAAAGAATTGCACAATAGGTCAGCGAGTGTTCCTCTGTGTAACTCTGCGAGAACTCATTTTTAAATTCATAGGTAAAAAAAGTCAAATCGAAAATACCATTTAGATCAAAAAATTAAGAATAAATTTTCAAAGAGTTGCACAAGAGGTCAGCGAGTGTTCCTCTGTATAACTCTGCGAAAACTCATTCTTAAACTCAGCGGTAAAAAAAGTCAAATCGAAAATATCATTTAGATAAAATAATTGACGAGTAAGTTTAGTCATCAAAAAATTAAGAATAAGTTTTCAAAGAGTTGCACAATAGGTCAGCGTGTGTTCCTCTGTGTAACTCTGCGAGAACTCATTTTTAAACTCAGCGGTAAAAAAGAGTCAAATCGAAAATATCATTTAGATCAAAAAATTAAGAATAAGTTTAGTCATCAAAAAATTAAGAATAAGTTTTCAAAGAATTGCACAATAGGTCAGCGTGTGTTCCTCTGCGAAAACTCACTTTAAACTCTGCGGTAAAAAAAATCAAGTCGAAAATTCACTTCGTATTCCTAAGCTTCATCCAAGATTGATTTCTTCCATAACATCTCTGTGAAATAGCCTATTCTAGAAATATAATATTTTCTCAAAATGAGAGGTATTTTAATTTTGAGAACAAATATTTTCAAATATTAATATATAAAGAACTGAAAAACAACATCTTAGTGTTTGGTTTTCATTTTGAATATGGTTAAGTAATTAAACTACATAACCATGAGAAAAAGAAAACAACGATTAGGAATTATTGGAACCGTAGGAGTTCCTGCAAGGTATGGCGGATTTGAAACGCTCGCTCACCAACTCGTAATTAATCTAAATGAGGAATTAGATGTTACAGTTTACAACAGTACAAAACATTATAGTGCAAAAGAAAGAGTAGAAGAATGGAACGGTGCAAGTATCAAATATATCCCACTTTCTGCCAATGGGTTTTCAAGTATTTTTTATGACATCCTATCTATTGTTCATGCTGTTTTCTTTTGTGATGTATTATTAATCTTAGGAGTGTCAGGATGTTTATTCTTACCATTTGTAAAATTATTTTTCCCATCCAAAAAAATCATAGTCAATGTCGATGGCTTAGAATGGAGACGACCTAAATGGAATAAATACGCAAAGTTTTTTCTTCAAACATCTGAAAAAGTCGCAGCTTGGTGCGCTGATGAAATCGTTGCAGATAACGCTGCCATTCGAAAATATATTTACGACAGATATGGAGTTAATGCCAACTTAATAGAGTACGGCGCAGATCATAATTCTATTCAAAATCTATCTTCAGATACTATAGAACAATTTCCTTTTTTACAAAATGAATACGCATTTAAAGTAGCTCGGATAGAACCTGAAAATAATTGCCAAATGATTTTAAATGCATTTGCAAGTCAAACAAATTTGCCTCTAGTTTTTGTAGGGAACTGGGAAAATAGTGATTATGGAAAATCACTTCGAGCAGAGTACGCACACATTCCACACCTATATATGTTAGATCCAATTTATGATGCTCAACTTTTAAATGAGATACGCTCCAATTGTAAAGTTTATGTACACGGTCATAGCGCAGGCGGAACAAATCCATCATTAGTGGAAGCGATGTACTTGGGTTTACCGATTCTTTCCTTCGATATTATTTATAATAAAATCACTACAGAGTATCGAGCGTACTTTTTTGACAATGAATCTCAACTTTCTAAAATGGCAAAGTTCGTTGACGTCTTGGATTTAGAAAAAGTATCAACTCAATTATCAGAAGTAGCCAATAGAAGATACCGTTGGTCAGTCATTGCCGATAAATACAAAGCTATCGCAAAAGGAAAAGTAAGAAAACCTGATCCTATTTTCGATTTTGAATTACCGCTGAAATTGCAACAGGCTATTTAGAAAATTCCACCCCCCGACCCCCGCTAGCAGGGGAGAACATCGTGAACACTTCAAAGCAGATTGCTAAAATCTGGCAAAATGCTCCCCCGCTGGCGGGGGGCGGAATTCCCCTCATTTAAAAACAACCAACCCCAATAAAAATAAGTCAACATCTAAGAATTTTTATCATGAAAAAAACATCAACAATCTTTTTCTATTTTTTTATAACAATACAATTACAAGCCCAATTAGTAACCACAGTCGCAGGACAACCCGAAATCCCAGGAAGTAATAATGGAGAAGCCTTCGATGCAACATTTAATAATCCACATGGAATTGCAGTAGATATAAATGGTACAGTTTATACCGCAGATAGATGGAGTCATACCATTCGAAAAATCACTTTGGATGGCAATGTAAGCACCCTCGCAGGCATGTCTGGAGTAAGTGGAGATACCGATGGAGTAGGTGCGATGGCAACATTTAATGAGCCTTGGGGCTTATGTGTTGACCATCATGGAAATGTATTAGTAGCAGATACTCGTAATAATAAAATCAGAAGAATTGCACCTGATGGAACCGTAATAACCCTTGCAGGATCAGGGAATTTTGGAACTTCAAATGGTTTTGGTACGAGTTCAACTTTTGGAAATCCTACTGGAATCGAATGTGATGATCAAGGAAATATATATATCGCTGATCATCTGACGCATATTATTAGAAAGATTGATTCGATTGGTTTTGTAACTACGATTGCAGGGAAGCCTTATCAAATGGGCGATGATAATGGTACTGGAAATCAAGCAAGTTTTAGAAGACCGTATGGTTTGACTTTGGACTTGGGAGGTAACATTTTAGTTGCTGATGAATGGAATCATAAGATTAGAAAAATAACACCTGACGGAGAGGTGACGACTGTTGCAGGTGATGGATTAATTGGTAGTGATGACGGATTGACGAGTACGGCTTCGTTCAATTATCCTTGGGATCTGACGGTGGATTCGATAGGAAATATTTATGTAGCAGATGGATATAATTATTTAATTAGAAAAATATCTATTGATAATCAAGTGTCCACTTATGCAGGTACTGCGGAGGTTACAGGTGCGGCAGATGGTGTCGGAACTGATGCTACTTTTAGCGGTGCGACTGCGATTGCGTTGTCGCCTGTCACTCAAGAAATTTATATTGGAGATGCTTATAATCACTTGGTAAGAAAAATTACTGATTTAGGTTTAGGCGTTGGATTGACTTTGATGAGTGGTGATGCGATGATATGTCAAGGAGAATTTGTAGAGTTAAATGCGCATCCAAATATTTTTACGACTTATCATTTTTACTTAGATAATCAAATTGTTCAAAGTACTTCAAGTCCAGTTTTTGAAACAAATAATTTAACGGTCGGGAATCATACTTTACAAGTATTGGCGGTGGATAATACTTCCAATTTTACTTCTAATACTATTTCGATTTCAGTAACTGCTGCGGAACAACCGACGATTACAACAGTTGGTTCTACTTCATTTTTTGAAGGAGATTCTGTGATTTTGATTTCTAGTATGGGCAATGATTATTTTTGGTCAAATGGTCAAACCACTCCAACGATTACAGTTTCTGACTCAGGAATTTATACTGTCGAAATTACTGATGCTAATGGATGTGTAGGCATTTCTGACCCTGTAGAAATTATCGTTCAATATAATCCTGATGAAGCAATTATTATTATTGAAGGTGAAACAATAATTTGTAACAATGAAATTACAAATTTGACTTCTAACTCTGATGTCAACAATCAATGGTTAAAAGATGGTTGGGCAATCAATGGAGAAATGAATAATAATCTAGAGGTAAATGCTTCAGGTAATTATCAAGTGCAAGTAACTCATCAAAATGGAACAGTCGTTATTTCTGATCCAGTTGAGATAATTGTATTACCAGAATTTGAAGCTGAGTTCTCTGCAACAGTTACAGAAGGAATAACAGAAGATGTTTTTCAATTTCAAATTTTAAATACAAATATCATTGCAGCGCAATGGAATTTTGGAGATAACAATACTTCTACGGATTTAAGTCCAAGTCATCAATTTTCAAATGAAGGCACTTTTACAATTGAATTAATTGCTACTAATAATGATGGTTGTACAGATACTTTAATCCTGACGGATTATATTTTGGTTAAAAATGAAAATACGAATACGGGAAATGGTACAACTAACCCTCCTGTAAATTCCAATCCTTCCGATATATTTATCCCAACTGCATTCTCTCCAAATGATGATGGTCAAAATGATATACTATATGTAAGAGGTGGACCGATTGCTGAAATGACATTGCTGATTTTTAATCAATGGGGAGAAATTGTATTCGAGTCTTTTTCGCATTCTACAGGTTGGAATGGAAAAATGCAAAACCAAAATGTTCAAAATGGAACTTATGTATATGTCTTTGATTATGTCGATGGGGAAGGAGTGCGGCGGAAGTTGTCGGGGCATGTTACTGTAATTCGATAATTGAATTTTAATTAATCCACCTCGACCTTTTTGCTATGCTTTTTTTCAAAAGCTATCTCAGGGTGGGAGACAAAAGTTTTCCCAATAAAGAACACCATAGATAATAGCAAAATGTTCTCCCCCGCTGGCGGGGGTTGGGGGGTGGGCTTATCATAAACAGTTTAAAAAATACCATGAAAAATATATTTACAATAATCACAAGTTTTCTATTTCTTTTAAATACATATGCGCAAGATGCGCACTTCTCGCAAATGGATTTAAATGCAGCTATGCGAAATCCAGCTACCTTAGGAAGCATGGAATGTGATATGAAATTATCAGGCAGTTATCGTTCGCAATGGTCAGCAATTCCATCTGCCTATCGAAATATAAGTTTAGCTTATGAGCAAAAAATATCTGCACTCTCTTGGGGAATGAGTATGCTACATAATGATGCAGGAAAGGCATCTATGCGAACTAGTCATTTGTTGTTAAATTTTTCTTATCAAAAAAAATTATCTGACCGAGGTGAAATTTTAGCCATCGGTGCAAGTGGGGGAGTGATACAGCAACGCTTCCAACCAGAGTTATTTTCATTTGATAATCAGTATGTTGCAGGCGAAGGATTTGATAATAGTTTAAGTAGTGGTGAACAATTTGTCAAAACAAATCAGATATTACCGAGTGTAGGAATAGGCGTTTTTGTTTCTAAATATTTTAATCGCATCAAAGGTTCTGTGGGTTTGTCTTTTGCGCATTTGAATGAACCTGCTTCAACTTTTTTTATCAATCAAAAAGAAGTGTACCCAAGACGAACTTCAATTTTCGCTGACGCTCAAATTCCTTTTAATGATAAATTAAATGGAACAGTAAGAGTAGCAATGAACAAACAGTCAGTTGCAAATGAAAAAATAATTGGAGCAAAAATGAATTATAAATTAGCAAATCTAAATGAGGTGACAGCAGGAATTTCGAAGAGAATTAATGATGCTTTTATTTTGGAAGCAGGAATGGAATTTCAAAATACTAAAGTAACAGTAAGCTACGATATGAATGATTCTAAATTATCTTCCGTGACCAATTCTAAAGGTGCGTTGGAATTAAGTATGACTTATTGCTTCAACAAAAAGAAGACAAAACAGCAACCCAAAGTGATAACTCCTTTCCCTTCAAATGAAGTCGCACTTAAAGAAAAAGATAGCGATGGAGATGGTATCGTGGACAACTTAGATGAGTGTCCGACAGTTCCTGGTTTACGACATTTTAATGGTTGTAATGATACCGATAGAGATGGCGTTTGGGATAGCAAAGATGCCTGTCCACATTTATATGGAGAACTCAATAATCAAGGTTGTCCTGTCAATGGAAAAGATTCTGACAAAGATGGATTGATAGATGAAATAGATAAATGCCCGTTCTTAAAAGGTACTGCGGAAATGGGCGGCTGCCCTGATTCTGATAAAGATGGCATTTCTGATTTGGAAGATTACTGTCCATTTTTAAAAGGAGAAAAAGCAACCAACGGGTGCCCTAATATGAATAAAAATGAGCATCAAGAATTTATCAAAAATAAGTCAATAAAAGCAGTTGTAGAATTTGATACTGACGAAGCAATTATCAAAGGATATTTCTTTAAGGAGTTAAATGAAGTCGTTGAATTTTTATTAGAAAATCCAAAGGCGGAAGCCTTTCTTTCAGGTCATACTGATGATGAAGGCAACCATGAATATAACTATAAATTAAGTGAAAAAAGAAGTCAAACGGTAAAAACTTATTTGATGGAAAATGGAATTTCTCCAAATCGAATTTCAACCGTTTCTTATGGAGAAACTAAACCTAAACTTAGAAATAAAAGTGCTTTTGAGAAAGCTAAAAATAGGAGAGTTGAGATTGTAGTGTATTTAAATTAAATATTGGTAACTTATTGATAATTAATATCTTATAATAAAATCATACACTTTAAGTTGAATTGATTTATGGTTATATGGTTTCGCTTCGCTTATTGTTTTATGGTTATCAAAAACAATAAGCGAAGCGAAACCATATAACCATATAACAATCAATTTACACCGCAGCAGAATACGTCTTCAACTCATTTTCAAGTAACGGATAAGCCAATTTCGAATCGCTTTTTAATTGATGAATTCGAGTAGAAATCTCTTTCTCTTTAAATTCATTTGACTTAATCATTTTTTCAATAGCAAGTGCATTCTCTTGTTGAACTTTCATACCGACCATCATATAATTGGTCTTAATTCTATGAGTAATATTTGCAATTTTTTCCCAATTTTTTTCTTCTAATTTTTCAGTTAAAAAATTCATAGCAGAAGGAATTTCATTAAGGAAAATTTCGATCATATCTTTCACAAATGATTCATCTCCTTTACTCATTTCTAATAAATACGAAAAGTCAATATTAATAATTTCATCTTTTGATAACAAAGTATATACGTGAGATTCAGATGGAGTAGTTTCGATGTTTAACCATTTCGCTAATCTCTTTTTTAATTGTTTTGGAGAAAAAGGTTTAGTAAGAAAATCATTCATACCGGAATCAAATGCTCTATTTTTTTCATCTAATAATGCAGCGGCAGTAAGCGCAATAATTGGAGTAGATTGATTCAAATTATTTTCATTTGCACGGATTTTTTCAGTTGTTTCGCAACCATCAATTTCGGGCATATGAATATCCATTAGTATAATATCGTATTTAGTTTGTTGAGTTTTTTCTAAAGCAATAAATCCACTTGGAGCGATCTCAAAAGGACAATCCCAAAGCTCTAAAATTTTAGAAATCAACTTTTGGTTCATCAAATTATCTTCCACAACAAGTAGATTAATTGTTTTTAAAATATCGTTAATCTCTTGCTCTGAATCTTCTTTGATAGAAACTTCACTTTGTGGAATTCCAGAATTTTTAAATGGAATGACCACATTAAAAACAGAACCATTCTCTTTACTACTTTCTACGTCTATCGTTCCACCTTGAAGTTCCACAAGTTGTTTTACGATAGTCAATCCTAAACCGGTACCGCCAAATTTTCGAGTAATTTTGACATCAGCTTGTTTAAAATTTTCAAAAATCTTATCAATATGATCAGAGTCAATTCCTATGCCTGAATCATGCACTTGGAATTGAATAATATATTGTCCGCCTGTAGCAGCGACTAATTTTGCCTTAACTCCAATCGTTCCTTGATGAGTAAATTTACTAGCGTTACCCAAGAGGTTGGTCAAGATTTGATTTAAACGAACCGAATCACCGACCAGGTGATTTTCAATTTTTGGATCCATATCCAAGACTACACTAATTGGTTTTTCTCTTACTTTAAATTGAAAAGTTTGTTGAAGCGATTTTAATAATTCTAACAAATTAAAAGTACGTTGTTCAAATTCAATTTCATTCGCTTCTATTTTTGAGAGGTCTAAAATATTCGTAATAATTCCCATCAGACTATCCGCTGAAAAACGAAGGGAATCCAAATATTCTTTTTGCGCTTCAGTTGGATTAGTTTCATAAAGTAAATGCGTCATTCCAATTACAGCATTCATCGGCGTTCTAATTTCATGACTCATATTGGCCAAAAATTGTTGCTCTGCTGCTTGCGCTTGTTCGGCAGCGTGCTTGGCAGTAATCAAATCTTGCTCTGCTTTTTTTCTATCTGTAATATCTCTGATGAATCCACTAAAGAAATATTTTCCATCAATCATAATAGGAGTGATACTCAATTCTATTGGAAATTCTTTTTCCTGTTTATTAATCGCAGTAATCTCAATACGATTATTGAGCACGGGACCTTTACCTGTTTTTAGATAATGACTCATCCCTCTAGCATGAGCAGCTCGATGTTGAGCAGGAACAATTAAGTCGCCCATATTATTTCCAATTGCTTCTTTGCGCGTATAACCAAAAGTGCTGATCGCTTGCTGATTCCATTCCACCACATCACCATGTTCATCAATATAAATAACACAATCAAGAGAAGTGTCAATAATTTTTCGGAGCATCTGTTCACTTTCTATCACTTTGATTTCTGCTAATTGTTGAGCAGAAATATCTGTAATGACACCCATCATTCCAACGATTTCACTTTTAGAATTTTTGTAAGGAGCACCTTTGATTTGAGCGAGCCATTTCTTTCCAGATTTATGAACAAGTTGAATCACAGAATCATAGGATTTTCCACTTAAGTGGATTTTTATATGTTTTTCAAATTTCTCTTTTTCTTCAGGTACGATGATAAGTTGAGGAGCATTTTCGCCAATCAATTCTTCGTAAGAATAACCAGTCAAATCTGTCATTCTTTTATTAGCAAAAGTTATTTTTCCTTCTAAGTTGGTAATCAAAATTCCTTCGGAAATTTCTTGTACAACATAGCGATGTTTCTCTTGACTTGCATGCAATGCTTTTTGTATAAATGCTCGTTGCTCTTGTTCATAAACAAGTTGTTCGTGGTCAATACAACCATTCAATAAGAATCCAAATTTATTAATAACTTTAGTGAGTTGCTGTGCGGATTGTAAGTCGAAACCATCAATGTCTTCATGATATAATTTTAAGAATCCAATATCAGTTAATTTATATATGATATATATACCTCTTTGTGTATCAGACTCTTGTATACATTTTACAAAATCTGAATCATTGTGATTTACAATAAAAAAACTTTCTTTTTCTAATTTTTTCCAAAGGAAATGATCAAGCTCTATTGTTGATTCTAGAATACTATTTTCTGGAGTTTGATAAATTAGGTTAATCTTTTTTTCTTTTTTTATCCATACACTTGAGTTAGATAAACCCTTATGTTGAATTACAACATTTAGGAATTGTTGACAGTTTTCTTCCATAGAAAAAGACTCTCCAAATGAGAGAGAAAGCTCGTAAAGGAATGAGGTGTTGTTGGTAATTGTCATGGAATAATTAATTTAAAAATGAAAATTTGATTGTAGAGTCAAGGGTACGATTTAAAATTTTGTCACAGAAATTCACCCATAAATGGTAATAAATATTATTTACTAAAGGGAATTAATTTTACTAAACTGAAACCTCTTTTTCATTTTTCAACATCCTATAAATCGTAGATTTTCCGATGTCTAATTTTTGAGCAACGATATCAATATCGTTTTCATATTTTTCTAAAAAATAACTAACGATTGTCTTTTTATATTCTTCAAAAGTCATCTCATTATTTAAAAAATTAGAAGCCTTTTTAGGATTATTAAATCTAATATCTTCATCATCAATCGTATCATCATTTGTCAATACTGCAGCTAACTCGACTACTGCTTTGAGTTCTCTAACATTTCCAGGGAAAGCATAAGACAGCATTTTGCTTTTAGCTTTTTTGGAAAATACAATATCCGTAAGAGCATTGTTTTTTATAAACAAATTGAGGAAGAATTGCGCTAGCATAATAATATCATTGCCTCGTTCTCGTAGGGGAGGAAGGTGAATAGGCAAACCCAAAAGTCGATAATATAAATCTTCACGGAAATTTCCTTGGCTAACTTCGTCAGTCAAATTTCTATGAGTAGCAACAATTACACGAGCATCAAATGGAGTCGGTTTCTCAGCTCCGACTCTCATAATTTCTCTTTCTTGCAAAGCACGTAACACTTTCGCTTGAAGACTAATATCCATTTCTCCAATCTCGTCAAGAAATAAAGTTCCGTTATTTGCCATTTCAAACATCCCACGCTTACGAGTATTCGCTCCAGTAAAAGCACCTTTTTCATAACCAAATAATTCACTCTCCAACAAATCCTTTGGTATCGCACTCATATTGACTGCAACGAAATTTTCTTTCTTTCGAGTAGAGTTGTAATGGATACTTTTCGCAATTACCTCTTTACCAGTTCCAGTTTCGCCACTAATAGAAACTGTAATATTTGTCTTAGCAGCTTTTTGTAACAATACAAATACATCTTGCATTGCTTTACTGTCTCCTACGATATTTTTATCAACTTTGAATGAAGTTTGTAATTCTTGGCGAAGCGTATTGACTTCTTTTTTAAGATTATTATGATTTTTTATATGGTCGACAGTATGTAATAATCGTTCTTTAGTTTCATTGTCTTTTGTGATATAATCGTAGGCATCTTCTTTTAATAATTTGACAGCAGTAGATACATCTTGTTGACTAGAAAGAATGATAACTGCAATTTCTTTATCAAAAGTTTTTATTTTTTTCAGCACTTCATCACCTGTCATATCAGGTAGCGAGTAATCCAGAGAAATAATAGAAGGCTTCATGTGTAAGCTTTGAATACACTCTTCTCCAGTTGCAAAAATATGAACCTCATGGTCGGGATTCATTTCCATTACATACTTTATCATTCGTTGATACATAGGGTCATCTTCTACAACAAAGATGCGGGTAGGTTCAAATTTGTGTTTCATTTATATATATTTTACTGTGTTTTATTTTTACTTTTTCTACGTATCAAAATTCATTTGGTTCTTAATATTTTATCGTTTTGAAAATTATTCTCATTTTGAAAAACTCGACTTCTTTTACATTTTAAACACTTTTTTAATTCTAATTTTGAGAAAACAATTTTCATTTTGATAATGACTTTAAAAATTAAACACTATATAAATCATTGATTATCAATGTTTTAATACTTAAAAATGAAATGGCACTTTTCATGATTATTATACAGTAGCCAACAATAATTAAAATATTTACTCCGAATTCATTTTCGGATTTTAATTCAACAATCATGAGAAAATTACTTTTACCTTTTTTTGCTATTCTATTATTGACCTCTTGTCAAACTTCAAAACCGCTATTCAGCTACCAAGCAAATCCTGCTTTAAATGATTCATTAGCACAACAACTTTTAATATTTAATGAACCTGTACTTTCGACAGGCGACAAAATTACCATCAGTATTTGGGGGCATAATGATTTGAGTATTGGGTCGGTCAATAGTGTGTACACTTCCAATGAAGCAACTGGGAAATGGTTGGTATTGAATGATGAAGGGAAAGTAAATCTTCCTAAAATAGGTTGGTTAAAATTGTCAGGACTTACCGTCAAGGAAGCTAATTATTTTTTAGAACAACAATATAGTAGTCTATTAAAAAATCCAATTATTAATGTCAGAGTACTTAACCATTTTGTGACGGTGTTAGGCGAAGTTAATAATCCTGGAAGGTATAGTTTGGATAATCAGATGACAACTCTCATTGATATTTTAGGCGAGTCAAAAGGTTTGACAGCTTATTCAAAGAATGAAGAAATAGAAGTAGTTAGAATTATAAATGGCGAGTCCGTAAAACTTCGAGTGGACTTAACCGACCTCGCAAGTATTCCACAAAAAAATATTGCACTCCAACCTGATGATATAATTTACATAGGCGCAACGAAAAGAAAAGAGAATGATCGCAATCTTAAAAAAGCAGGTTTGATATCAAGTATTGCAACTGGTGTTGCGGTAATCATTTCAGTATTTGCGAAGTAAGAATAATTTATCAAATCTGTTTCTATAAGCTCTTCTATAAATTAAATATCATGCAGAAAGAATTTCAAACTATCATAGTTCCAATTCTAAAAGGGTTACCCATCACAATTATTTTGATAATTTTATCAATAGTATTTGCGACACGAATGATTATTTACACCGTACCTGAATACCAATCTACAGGTTCAATAAAAATTGATAATCGAAATATCAACCTTGGAGATTTAGCATTATTCGAAGAGGAGGGAAGAACTAAAGGTGCGACTTCCGTTGACTTTTTGACAGAGGTAGAAATGTTTAAATCTAAAAGATTAAAAGAGTTGACATTTAAAAAATTAAATTTCAACATAGATTATTTCCGAATAGGAAAAATCAAAACCGTAGAGTTATACAAAAATAATCCTATCGAAATCGACTACACTATTTTGGATAAGCAAGCTTATGATAAGTTTTATTTTTTAAAATATGTAAATGAAGGAGAATTGATTTGGAGTAAAAATAAAACTGATTTTTTTATTGAAAATAAAATTAAAATTGGAGACACAGTTCGACTGAAAGAAGTAGAATTTATAATTAATGAAAATGTAAAAGTATTGTTAGAAAATAAAAACAGCCTTAGAATAGGAGATGTTTTTGCATTTAAATTAAACTCAATAGAAGGCTTAGTGAAGTCTGTCAATGCTGATAATTATTTCGTTCGCTCAGTAGATAAAAAAATCCAAATCATCAACTTATACTATCAACATAAAGTACCTGAAAAAGCAGCATTGTACATCAATGCTTTGATGGAAGCGTATATAGATGATTGCAAAAACAAACATAGAGAAGAAGCAGACAAAACCCTTGATTTCATTAACTCTCAGCTCAATAATGTAAAATCGGAATTGAAAAACTCAGAAGGTCAATTAGTCAAATTTAAGACTCAAAAAAGCATCATGAATATCAAGCAAGAGACCGATGCACTCTTAAAAGAAATGATGCAATTAGAATTCCAAAAAGTGAATTATGATATGCAAGAATCAGAGTTAAAAAGAACTTTTGAATACTTAGTTGGAGGAAATGATTTAAGAGATTTTGCACCTAATTTTGAAGCATTAAAAGATCCGTTATTTAGAGAAACTTTTATGAAAGCTCAAAATTACGAATTGACTCGTCAAGATTTATTATTGAAATATACGCTTCAACATGATGAGGTTTTAAACATAGAGCGAAAGATAAAAAGTATGAGAACTTTCATCAATGAAAGTGTAAAAAATACTTTGGAAAATGTCGCTTCTCGAAAAAAAGAAATGGCAAAATCAATTGCTGCGGTCGCTCAAAATATTCAAGACTTTCCAGATAAAGAACAACAAACAACAGTCTTGAGTCGAGAAGTAAAATTGAATGAACAGTTATATACTTCATTAATTGAGAAAAAAATGGAAATCGGAGTAGCGAAATCTGCGAACACTGTTTACCACCAAGTGGTCGATAAAGCAGAGATAAATAAAAATCCAGTTTCACCTAATAAAAGTTTGATGTATGGAGTGTCCGTATTTTTTGCTTTGTTAATCGGAATTGGATTATCATTTTTAAAACACTTTTTAACAGCAAAGATCAAATCTAAAAATGACTTGGTTCAAGTTTTTAAAGAACCGATTATTGGTACAGTCGGAAGAGTGAAAAAAAATGAAAACACAGTTAATGCTATTGGAAATCTTTATACCAATTTGGAATTAATTCAGAGTAAAACGAAAAAGAAAAATAAAGCAAATACAGTTTTGATGTCCTCGATGTTGACAGGTGAGGGGAAGACTTTTTCAATGGTAAACCTTGCCAAAATATATGCTTCTATGGGAAAGCGAGTTTTGATAATTGACATGGATGTACATTCTTCTGAATTACATGATTGGTTGGGCATAGAAAATAAAAGAGGACTTAGTGCTTTATTGAGAAATGAAATTACACCTCATCAATCTGTCGTAAAAACAAATATTAAAAACTTAGATGTCATCCCTTCGGGAAATATCAATGACATTTTCTCAGGCATTCTTTTCGCTCCGCAAACAACTTCGTTTATCGAAACTTTAAAAGAGGATTATGATATTATTTTGATAGATGCACCTGCGATTGGTTTAGTGGAAGATGTTACATTGATGATGCAACAGGTGGATTTTAACTTATTAATATTTAGAGCTAAAAAGACAAAAATAAAAACTGCAAAAATTGCACAACGAATTGTCGAAGAGTACGAAATACCTAATGTTTACGGGGTTCTTAATGGAGTAAAAAGAGGAAAGGCAAATAAATATTTTAATTCAATTTCTATTAAGAGAAGACTTTGGGATACGGTTTTTGCGAGGGCTTGATACTTTGAAATGCTTGCGCCCTTTCAGGGCAAATTTATTGATATTGTTTAAAAAAAAAAGAGTCTGAAAGACTCAAAGCAATAGCATACGGGCAACGCCCTATGTTAATATAACAATACTTTTACGTAAGCCCTGAAAGGGCGAAAGCAAATTAAAAATGAAATATTTATCAAAAATATCAACCCATCCAAATCTAAAAAAAGGCTTAGTCTTTTTCGATCAAGCCATGGTTAGCGGAAGCAATTTTATATTAGGAATACTATTAGTGCGCTTTATAGGAATAGAATCTTACGGCGTATTTGCATTGTTATGGATGGGCGTTTTATTTGCATTAGGAATCAATCAAGCATTTATAACTAAGCCACTGATGTCGATTGCCCCAAAGTTAGAAGATGAAAAACAGGAAGAGTATTTCCAACATTTACATATCATTCAAATACTTGTAAGTGTATTGTTTTTTATTTTAGGAATGTTCGTTTTTATTTTTTCAAATCTCTTTTGGGAAGATTATATAACAGTTCTAATTCCTTTGACAAGTGGAATTATATTTTGTCAAATCTTACATGACTTTTATAGGAAAACCAATTTTGTAAAAAACAAAATAATGCTTGTTGTTTTATTAGATGCAATTTTTTATATCGGACAGTTGGTTGGAATTATGAGTTTGATATTTTTAAATAGAATAGGATTAGAAGAAATATTGATGGTCATTTTAGTAGTCAATATTATAAGTATAAGTATCGGAGGAATGGTATTAGGAATTCAAAGATCAGAGATCAAAAATCACCTTGAAATATTATATAGACATTTTCACTTTTCCAAATGGTTGTTAGGCACTTCGATTTTGCAATGGTTGTCAGGTAACTATTTTATTATTGTTGGCGCAAGTATTTTAGGAACTTCAGCAGTAGGCGCAGTACGTCTGGTTCAAAACATAATGGGACTTTGTCACGTCTTGTTTTTGGCTATGGAAAATATCGTACCTATCGAAGCAGCTCGACAATTTCATTTGGAAGGTGAAGATGCTTTAACCAAATATCTAGTTCAAATCTCTTGGAAATTAGGGTTTGGTTTTTGTATTATTTTACTTGGTTTGACTTTCTTTTCTCCTCAAATATTATTTCTGCTTTATGGCGCAGAAGCGGTTGAACATACTTATATCGTTTTTGCTTATGCTTTCTTATATGTCTTGGTTTTTTTAGGACATCCATTTCGATTTTTTATGCGAACGATTGAGCAGACTCGCCCCATTTTTATGGCTTATATTTTAAGTACAGTTTTTAGCTTGTGTTTTGCAAATGTATTGTTACAAGAATTTGAAATGAGAGGTTTGTTATTTGGATTGATTGCTACACAGGCGATTGCTTTAATTATTTATTATGTTTTTCTGCCTAAGGTTGTGGTGGCGGTTCCTGATTTTGAATGAGAAATTTTTCCTTCAACACATTTTACTCAAAGAAATTAAAAATAACTTTTATGAAAATCATACATCTCGTACTCGGAAAAGCCAACCCTGAAAGAATGAACGGAGTGAATAAAGTCGCTTACCAATTAGCAACTACACAATCAGAAATGGGATTAGATGTTACGCTCTGGGGAATTGCAAATTCACTAGAAGTGAATTATACAACTAGGAATTTCGAAACGATAATTTTCCAACAATATAAAAATAAATTAAAGTTAGATACCAACTTGATGACTGCAATTGAGGAATTAAATTCTGACACAATTGTACATATTCACGGTGCATTTATTTTAGAGTTTTATAGAATATCGAGGTTGTTAAAAAAGCAAAATATTCCTTACATATTTACACCTCATGGTTCATTTACAGAGATGGCGATGACTAAAAATAAATGGATAAAACAATTTTATTTCCAATGGTTTGAATCTAAATTAATTGAAGATGCAAAGCGAGTACAATTACTAGGAATCAATGAGTATGAGTATTTAGATAATTTAACTCAAAATGCTCATAAGTGCTTGATTCCCAATGGGCAAGACTTAAAAGTAATTCCTATGTATTCAAAAAATAAAAAGAAAAAAGCAGCTCCAATATTTGGATTTTGTGGACGATTAGCGAAGTTTCATAAAGGTTTAGATTTGATGTTGGAAGGATTTAAAATATATCGAGAGCTTGGAGGAATTGGAACTTTGGAGTTGATTGGCGATGGAAAGGAACGAATGGAATTAAAAGACTTATCAGCGGATTTAGAGATCTCAAATCATGTCGTTTTTCATGGAAAAAAATTCGGATTAGAGAAGTTTAAATTGTTGAATAAAATGGATGTGTTTTTACATACGTCTCGTATGGAAGGATTTCCAACGGCAGTCCTCGAAGCGGCAGCGATGAGTAAACCAACGATTACAAGTGAGGCGACTAATATCAATGATTTTGTAAGAAATCATGACTCCGGAATTGTATTGTTAGAAAATTCTCCAAAAGAAATTGCAGCTGCGATGCAACTAGCTGAAGATTATTTTTTCCAAAGTAAATTAGAAGCAATAGGAGAGCGAGGAAGGAAGATGGTTGAAGAAGAATTCGATTGGAAAAATATCGCAACGCAGTTGGTAGAAATTTATGCTGCATGATAAAGTCCGAAAATAAAAAAACATACCAATGGTTACTCATCATATTAATTGTCATCATGGCATTAAGAATATGTAGTTACTTCACTTTGTTTCCCAATTCTATCGGAGTGACAAGAGTGGTCAAAGTAGGGATGCGTTTTTTATTAAGTGGATTTTCTATTTTTATACTTTTCTTTTTAAAGAAAAAACATTCCAATTTTTCCTTTGAATATTCCAATCATTTAAGCGGACTTTTTTATCTCGCCTATGCCTTATTAGGAGTCGCTTCTATCTTATGGTCAACCGATGTGATGTTTACTGTTTTGCAATTAATGATGCTTTTTGAGAGCATGGTTTTTGTATGGGCATTTTATCATTTGATGGTGATGGGAGATTTTCTAACTAAAGGTCGAGCATCATTTGCAAAAATATTAGGAGTGAGTGTGGCGATAATTTCCGTAGGATTTTTGATAGGATTATATAACGACCCTTCGACATTTTATAGAGATACGCATGGAGGAGCAGTTTCGAGATTAGGTGGATTTATCATCAATCCGAATGAGTTGGGAATGCTTGCAGTTATCGGAGCATCGATGACTTATGTACGTATGAGAGAAGGTGCGTCGATAAGTTGGAATATTATTTTTTGGGGATTAAGTGTAGCAGTATTATTGTTGACACAATCTCGATCTTCGCTCGGTGCATTTATGTTAGTGACGTTGATGTTTATTTTAATGTCCAAAAGTGCTTGGTTAAAAATCGGAACATTTGGAGCAGGCGTTTTAATCTTACCTATATTAATCAAAACAATAATTATCAAAGACGGCGATGTCGGTGAGGTGATGAGTATGACAGGTCGATTACCTTTTTGGTCGGACTTGATTACTTATGGATTTCCTGATCGACCACTTTTAGGATATGGATTTATGAGTATAAGTCCATCGCCATTTTCCAATAAATTTGACAGCATTCATGCCTATGCCGCTTCGATGACTCATAATACATTTGTTCAAGTTTTAATTAATCTAGGATTGGTCGGCGCATTTATTTGTATCGTTCAAATGACATTGACTTTTGTCGCTATTGGAAAAACGGAAAATACAAAATTACGATTGACCGCTATTGCAATGTTGATTCCAGTATTGATAAATTCAGCTACAGAATTCGGAATATTCGGAGAGGCAAATTATGGAATCTACTTTTATCATTTGATAATGTTGATGTTTATTATTTCTAAATCTGAAAAGATTAAAAAGAAACGAAGGCGATTATATGATAGAACAGTTTTTATTCAGTAACCGCCAAATTCATTTGTCAGGTTGTATAAGTTATTGATATACAATGATTTATATTATGTGATAAATGAATTCAGAGAAGAGGTGTTTTAAATAAAATAACTGATGTTACGCAAATATTTAAAGCCCTCTGACTCAACTTTTTTCCTTGATGAAAAAAGTTGCAAAAAAATCAAGACTTAATTTTGAAAGTCAA
>JALZVK010000379.1 GCA_023301005.1 Saprospiraceae bacterium
GCTTTTGGAAAATTAAACAAAGGTCAAGTCGATGAAGCAGAAGATTTACTCCTACAAATCAAACGCCCTGATTGGTTACTCAAAAGACATCGAGCTTATTATTATTTTACCTTAGGAATGATTGCACTTCAAAAAAAGCAAAGTGGTTTTGGAGAGCAACATTTAAAACAAGCACTCGACTTAGGATTGCGAACCAATACGGATAATGCTTTAGCTGCGCTAAACATTGCGCATGTGAATTTTGTTAAAAAGAATTATAAAGTTGCCGAGGAATATCGACTCAAATCTTTAAGCTTTCAATCTGATGATTTGATGATAAAAGAAAATTTACAAAAATTGGAAGGCGCATTAAAAGGAAGAATTTAATTTTTCGCTATCTTTGTAACTCATTAATATTCAATGACTTAGTTTTATTTAAATAAAAAATAATATGTTTTCAATTAATATATATTTGAAATTTGCTTTAATCGCTTTATTAATAGTTGGAGGAATCGTATTGGCTATCACTCAAGGTTTTTGGTATGCCTTTCCTTTTATATTGATAGGGATTGGTTTGTTGATTAGTTATTTTATGTTGGGTACGATTCAGTCGTCTGCTCAATTGGTACAAGAGATGAAATTTGATGAAGCTGAAAAAAGATTGGGTTTGATTTGGAAACCTGAGTGGTTGTATAAAACGAATAGAGCATTTTATCATATCTTAAATGGTTCGTTGGCGATGAATAAAAAAGATAATAATGCTGCCGAAGCTCATTTCAAACAAGCAGAAGCAATCGACTTACCTACTGATGATGAAAAGGCGATGGTGCAACTTCAACTCGCTAACATCAATGCTCAAAAACAAAAATGGAATGTCGCTAAACTCCATTATAATAATCTTAAAAAATTAAAACCTAGCCAACAACAAATCAAAGATCAAATTGCTCAATTCGATGTTGCTTTTAAAAATAGAGGTCAAATGAAACATGCTCAAGGTGCAGGAAGAAGACAAATGATGCAGCAAGGTGGGAAGTCGAAAAGAAGAAGACCGAAGTCGAGGTAAATTTGAAAAAGGGAACGCTGCGCTAAGAGAATACGAATTTGAGAAGTATGTCCCGTTTAAAAACGGGATGACGAGTGAGCTTGTATTATTCTTGATTTGACTTACTTCGTAAGTGTATTGTTATAAATAAAAAAAGGGAAGCCAAATCTTCGTAATGAAGATTTGGCTTTCTTTATTTTTGTTTAAAACAAAAATACTTACGAAGTAAGTAAAATCAGAAGTATGAGTTTGTTTGTCAATAAACTCATCACGACTTTCTATTCATTCGAAACTACCTTTTGAGCAATAGATTCTTTTTCATTTTTTTCATTCTTAACCATTGTGCTTTTTTTAGCTGTGCAACTAGGCTTAGAATTACTTGTCAATTTAGCTGAAGAACAACAACTTGTTTTTTTAGTATCAGTTGTTTTGTTGGCTACAAGTATAGAAGGGTTTTCTAATACTTCTGTTATAGCTACTTTTGTTGACGCAGATTTGTTACATACTTTTTGACAAGCTGCCATTTGAGCAGGTGTACAATTTGCTGGATTGGTAGTTCCACAGATTTTTTGACAAGCTTCTTTTTGAGCTGTAGTACAAGCAGGAGTTTGAGCTTGAACTGAAAAACTTGCAGCCAAAAAAATCATACAGAAAGAAAAGATTATTTTTTTCATTTTTAATTTATTAACGAGATTTAAAATCTCAATTCACTCAGAACCGCTGAGATACCGCTTAATGTTCTAGAACAGTAGACTTTTTACCCTTTAATAAATACTCGTCTGAAAATATCTTTTTCCGATATTCTACTTTAAAAAATAATTCAATCCCGTTCATAAACGGGATTCAATGATTTTTTAAAAAGTAAACTATCAAAAAAATCTAAACCTGTCTACCGACAGGTAGATTTCATACAAGCATTTTTAAAGGATAATAAGTCTAATTTCAAAACAAAGATATTTCCAATAACATTATAAAGCTGTTTCTCAGTTGTTACGCACTTGTTATTGAGCTGTTAATTTTAGGTTTATGAGTATAAAAATACTTTTTTTTGTATCATGCAATTTAACCGAACATCATATGTCATCGCTGCATCGACCTTAGCATTGATTGCTTTGATTGTTTTTCAAGTCACTTGGCTGAGAGATTCTCAACGTGTAATCGAAGAGCAGTTTGATGAAAAGGTACACCTCGCCTTGTGCTATGCAGTCAGCAATACTGTCGTAGAACCTGCGACTTGTAACGTCACCTGTAATGGAATTAATTCGTGTAGTAGTACTTGTACCAATACGCCCGAAGGTTGTTTACCGTTGACGCAAAATGAAGAAGGCTTTAGAGTGGAGTCAGCAATTCCATTTGAAAGAGCTTCGTTGGATAGTGCGCTAGCAGATGCATTTATATTCTATGCAATTGATTTGGATTATAAAGTTACGATTACTGAAAAGGAAAAATTCCAAAGCTTTGGAACATTTCCAACCTATCAATGCGCATTAAATCCGCTGACCAAAAATGATACTCATATCATGACGATTACTTTCCCAGAAAAACAAAATTATATTTTTGGGAAAACTAGATTGATGCTTTTCTCTTCTATTATCATTTTATTTTTTATCACTTCTGTTTTTATTTTTGCGAATTACACTTTACTGCGTCAAAAGAAAATGGCGCAAATCAACAAAGAGTTTTTTAATAATATGGCGCATGAATTTAGAACGCCTTTAACTAACATATCTTTGGCTGGTAGTCTTTTGGCAAAGAAAACCGACCAACCTGCTCATCATAAATATTTAAATGTAGTCAAAGAGGAAAGTAAAAAACTAAAACATCAAATAGAACGAGTGTTACATTTAGCGAAGCTAGAAAATGGAGAATATCAATTGGAAAAAGAAAATATTTCTCCAAGTCGATTGATGGAAAATGTGATAGCTGGAATGAATATTCAAATCAAAGAGAAAAATGCAAAAGTATTGTTACATACTTACGATGATGAATTTTTGATGGAAGGAGATAAGTTTCATTTAGGAAATGCTTTTCGAAATTTATTAGATAATTCATTAAAATATTCTTGCGGTACACCTGAGATTAATATCATTATGAAAAAAGAAAATGAAGGTGTGATGATTCAATTTGAGGATAACGGAATTGGAATTTGTAAAGAAGACCAATCCAATGTTTTTGATAAATTTACTAGAGTTCAAAAAGGAGATGTGCATAATCAAAAAGGGTTTGGAATTGGGTTAGCGTATGTGAAAATGATTGTAGAGAAACATCAAGGTTTTATAAAAGTGATTAGCGATTTGAATAAGGGAACTCGATTTGATTTGTTTTTACCTAAATAACATCCAAAAAATATGACCAATCAAAATATACTTATTGTTGAAGATGACATTCACCTCGGAGTGTTGTTGATGGAGTTTTTAGAGTCGGAAAATTTTAATGTCAAACTTTGTCGAGATGGTCATTCAGGGTTGGCTGTTTTTAAAAAAGATGATTTTGATATTTGTATCTTGGATGTGATGCTTCCTCAAATGGATGGTTTTAATTTGGCTCAAGAGATGCAAAAAATAAGAACAGATATTCCTTTTTTATTTTTGACAGCACGGTCAATGAAAGAAGATAAACTCAAAGGATTTTCAGTTGGTGCAGAAGATTTCATTACTAAACCTTTTGATGAGGAAGAATTGCTTTGTCGATTAAAAGTGATTTTAAGAAGACATGAAAAAGGTGCAAGTGATGAAGCGACTACTCCAACTCAATTTGAATTAGGAGATTATTTCTTTGATTATAATCGACAAGAGTTATGTTATAAAAATGTTCCTCGAAGAATTACTGAAAAAGAAAACGAAGTGCTTCGACTCCTTTGCCTACATCAAAATAGAATCTTAAAAAGAGATGAAGCAGTAGAATTGATTTATGGAAAAAAAGATTATTTTCTTGGTAGAAGTTTTGATGTATTTATTTCTAAAATCCGAAAGTTATTAAAAAACGATACTCGAATTAGTATTGAAAATGTTTTTAAAGTTGGATTTATTTTAAATGTAAAACAGAGTAATGAATAATTAGAGAATTAATAATGAATAATATCTTCTATCTTGTTTGACGAATTAAACTTGATTTTTTTTTTTAGAAATAGGAAACCCAAATATTCATTCTGAATATTTGGGTTTTTGATTTTAAAAAACAACAATACACTTACGAAGTAAGTCTTAGTTAGTGAAAATCAAGTAAGAAGATATTATTAATTATTTCATTCTTAATTATTAATTAACTAACCCCAAATCCGTTG
>JALZVK010000380.1 GCA_023301005.1 Saprospiraceae bacterium
GTACAAATAATAAGTGAACAACCTCCAAATAAAAGCGATAATTAAAGCTAAAGTTTTGGAGTTCACATAATCACTTAAAAATCCTCCAAACAATACTTCTGCAAAACCAGCTCCTCCAGGAGTTGGACTAAATGCCATAATTACAAACATAGTTTGTAGTCGAGCATAGAGATTGGCTTGTGTCCACAAATCTGTTGAAGTATGTACAAATCCAATAATCAAACAATTCAATAATAAAAATCGACAAGACCACGCGCCCGCAGTAGCTAAGAATGCACCGATGTGATAGCTCCATTTTTTCTTACGCATCTCTTTACTTGCGAGAATAATATCGTTACCTAATTTGATAGCACTATCGCTGTATTTTTGTAAAAATTTCAATTTTGTAGCTCCTACCACTACTCGCTTGATAGTTCGAGGATTGATGAAAATTCCATAGAAAAATAATGCGCCATACATTGCCATAAAAATATATGCACCTATAAATGTATATCCCCAACCATCCATATCGGAAAGTGTTTGCATGTTGGGACGAATCATATTTGTCCTAAAAAAAATAAAAAGAATAGGAAGAACTCCCACAAAAAAGATAGTATCCAAAACAGCAGAATAAAGAACAAGTGTGGTTGTTTTTGCAGCAGGTAATTTCTCTTGAGCTAATACAAACATCGCAACCGCAGAACCTCCAATACTTGTAGGAGATACCGCAGAACTAAATTCCCAAATAAAAACTAACTCGATACATTTTTTCCAACTAAATTCTTTGTCTGATAAAATTCGAAGACGAGTAGCATAAGAAATATGCCGAACGATTAGCAATCCAAAAGATAAGACAATCCAAAATAAAGTATGTTGTGTCCACTCTATTTTAGCAAATTCTTCAGGGTCAAATTGTTTGTAGAGTAAATAAAATACAACACCTAATCCTATCGCAATAGGAAGTGCAATTCTAGATGTCCTAATTGAGTTTAGAACTTCTTGCTGCTGTTTATCAAAATCTTCTGTGTTATTCTTTGCCACTAATTCTAAGGTTATTTCTTTTTATTTTAAATCAAAACGAAAGATAGTAAAAACGGTTGACCCAAACTCCTATTTTAAATAGGTATTATTTTTTTTCTAAAAAAATGTACTTTTACTTTATGGAAGAACGAATTAGAAAATGGAGATTAATCTTAGGAAAAAATGCCGACAAAGAAGGCAACGTTCCACTCTCAGGAGAGATGAAAGGAATGGATGATGTATTGGAAGCGTTATATGATTCTGAGCGAAAAGCAGGTCTAGGAAGTTCGTCCCCAAATGTAAATCGTTGGCTTGGAGATATTCGAAAATACTTTCCAAGTTCCGTTGTTCAGTTGATGCAAAAAGATGCGTTAGAAAAATTGAACTTGGATCAAATGCTTCTTGAACCTGAATTATTAGAAGCAGTAGAACCTGATGTTAACTTAGTAGCAACTTTACTTACCCTCAATAAAGTTTTACCAAAAACTACAAAAGAAACTGCTCGGCAAGTTGTTCGAAAAGTGGTGGAAGAATTAGAAAAAAAATTAAGAAATCCAATGCGCCAAGCTGTTCAAGGTGCCATCAATCGAGCAGTAAGAAATAGAAGACCAAAGCATAATGAGATTGATTGGAACAAAACTATTCGAGCAAATTTAAAAACCTATCAAAAAAAATATAACTCTATCATTCCCGAAGTTTTGATAGGTCATGGAAAAAAAGGGCAGTCTTTAAAAGATGTCATTCTTCTAGTTGACCAAAGTGGTTCCATGGCGAACTCAATGGTCTACGCAGGAGTGTTTGGTGCGGTGATGGCTTCTCTAAAATCAATCAAAACTCATATTGTAGTTTTCGATACTGCGGTGGTAGATTTGACAGCAGAGTTAGATGACCCTGTCGATTTATTATTTGCAACTCAACTCGGAGGAGGGACAGATATTAATAAAGCTCTAGGTTACACCAAAGGAATTATTCGAAGACCAGATGATACTATTTTAATTTTGATTTCGGATTTGTATGAAGGTGGAAATGAAAATAAAATGCTAAAACGTGCAGCTTCAATAAAAACTTCGGGTGTACAATTTATCACTTTACTCGCATTGGATGATAGAGGTGCGCCAATGTTTGATAAGACTGTTGCTGCAAAATTTGGAGCAATGAACATTCCTTCTTTCGCATGTACGCCTGACCAATTTCCAAGTCTAATGGCAGCTGCAATTAAGAATGAAGATATTAAAAATTGGATGGCAAGGGAAGGAGTGGTAGGGAAAGGGTGAGTTGAAGAAGGGAAAAAGGGAAGACGGATTTGAGAAGTTTGAAGTTTTGACGAGCTAATTTATTTTACTTACTTCGTAAGTGGTATTGTTTTTTTAAATAAATTACTTACGAAGTAAGTCTAAGTTATAAGAATAAACAGGTTAATTCGTAAAAACTTCAAACTTCTCAAATCCGTCTTCCCTAATTCCCTTCTTCAGACAAATCGTAAAAAAGTTAACTCGTCAAACCTCTCAAAATTTCAAATCCTCATCAAGATCATCTAACTCCGTTTTTCCATATTCCTCTTTTATTTTTATTCTAAGTTTTTGTCTTTCCAAAATTAAATGAGCTAAACCAACATTAGGAGCAACTAAAGTTTTTGGCGAAAGTGCCATATTAATTTTTTGTTCATCAATATCTAACCGATACATCAGACTCAATAAAAAATCCAATCTATACTCCATCATATAAGCAACTTGATCGCATAGAATATCGAATAATTCCTTCTCTGTTAATTTTCTTTCCCCAATTTCTATTTCAAAATCACGAACAATTAGAGCCGTTGTTTTTTCAGTTAAATTTTCATTCATAGAACTCATTACAATTATTTATATTCAAAAAGGTAACCAATCAATTTTTTTAAGTCTATCTTTATACCGAGTTTAATATATTAAACTCGGTATTACAAAAAAACAATTACCGACATTATGGAGCATCAAATTTACCAATCCCTTGTAGATTCAAAAGAGAAAGGTGAAAAAAAATTCGTCGTTCTCATCGATCCTGATAAGGTTCGTTTAAAAAATATGCAATCGATAATTGATCTTTCGATTGAAGCAAAGGTCGATTATTTCTTTATAGGTGGCAGCCTCGTCGTCAATAATATGTTAGACCATTGTCTCGAAACTATAAAAAAGTCATGTGATATTCCTCTTATTTTATTTCCTGGAAATAACTCTACTCAATTGAGTTATAAGGCAGATGCATTATTATTCCTTTCATTAATTTCTGGAAGAAATGCTGATTTGTTAATTGGGAAACATGTAATTTCGGCACCTTATTTAAAAATGAGTCCTTTGGAAATTATTTCTACAGGATATATGTTAATAGACGGAGGAATTCCTACAAGTGTTTCATATATAAGTAATACTTACCCGATTCCTGCTACCAAAGATGACATTTCATTATGTACAGCTTTGGCAGGAGAAATGTTAGGTTTGAAATTAATTTATATGGATGCAGGAAGTGGAGCAAAAAATCCAGTTTCAGAATCGATGATTGATGCAGTAAGTTCTGCAACTAAAATTCCATTAATTGTCGGTGGAGGAATCCGAACGCCAGAAAAAGCGTATAAGAATGTGAAAGCAGGTGCCGATGTTATCGTCGTAGGGAATGCTATAGAAAAAGACCCTAACTTGATTAAAGAAATGGCGGCTGCGGTTCATGAAGTTAAAGTTACCTCAGAGACTTAATTTTGAGGGAACAGAAAAATATAATTGTTTAGCAATCTAACCCCAACGGAGTCATTACTAAACAAAGTAAATAAAAAAGAAATTTTGCAAAAAGGAATTGTAATAAAATCTACAGGAAGTTGGTATCAAGTTCTTCTCGAAAATAAAGAAGAATGGAAATGTCGAATCATTGGTAAATTTCGCCTACAAGGAATGAAATTAACCAACCCTGTAGCGGTAGGTGATGAAGTAGAAATCGAAATAGAGAATGAATCAGAAAATTCAGCACTCATAAAAAAAATCCTTCCACGTCGAAATTATGTCATTCGACAATCTCCTCGAAAAAAACATTTTTTACATCTATTGGCAAGTAATGTTGACCAAGCGATTGTCATAGTTACGATTGTTAATCCAATGTTGAAGCAAGGATTTATAGATAGATTTTTGTTGATGACGGAGCCTTATAATATTCCTACGGTCATCGTTTTTAATAAAGCAGATTTATATAGCGAAGATGATATCATACTCTATGAATACCTCAAAAGTATTTATGAAAAAATTGGATACACCGTGTTATTAGTTTCTGCAATTGAAAAAA
>JALZVK010000381.1 GCA_023301005.1 Saprospiraceae bacterium
GCTACTACTTGAAATTTTCAGAGGTCTTTTGTAAGAAGTCCTACTTTTGTTTCTCTATCTATTGGAGCTATTTGCTTGTAAAGCATTTTTCCACTAGGGAGGATCGTGAGTTTGAGCTTATCTCCTTGTACCATTTTTGATTTACTTGCGTAATTTGCTGGTACTGGATATTTATGTGAATCAGACCCGAGCATTTCCTCTCCTGTGAAGACTCCTTCTACTATTTTAGAATCGTCCGAAGCGTAACTTATCAGTCCATCTGTATCAAGATCGATATCTTCAACAGCTATGTCTCTATCTTTGAGAACTTCTCAAAGAAGTTTTTTTGCATTTTTTAAAGATTTTTCAGAACTGACAATAAAGTCTCTGATTGCTTGTAATTTTTTATCTTCCATAGCTTTTGTTTTTATTTAATAGATTTAATAATATTTTAGCTATTTATAGAGATTTTGTAAAGAAAAATATGTTTACAAAAACTATGTCATACCTATAGTAAAAAATAATTTTTCAGGATAATATCTATCTCTTCTAAAAAGAATAATGTCACAAATAGTCAGATTGTAAGAAATGGTCAAAATGGAATTTGTCAGCTATAATTTTTATTTTTCTTGATAATTTTTTGATACATGAGAACTCAAACTCCTATAATACTTCCAGCAATATATGTAAACATTAGTCCAACGTGCCAATAGCCAGCACCGAGTATTAAACCAAGAACTATAGCTATTCTCAAATCTCAAGCTCACATCCACTTCCCTTTTGAGATAAGAATTTGCGCAAAGAAAAAACCAAATATTACAAGAGTTCAAATAAGTGCGCTATACAATGTGTAATCTGTAAGCTCTATTCAAAACAGGTATTTTACTCAGAGTAATAACCCTATTATTCAGAGAAAGATGAGAATATCATATTTCTCCTCTAGTCATGCAAGCATGATAGCATATAGTCATACTAAACTTACTCATGTTATAAGAATTGTTCATATATTTTGAACATTCAAACCTCAGTCGCTCAAAGGCAATGTCGGAAGATTATAGAGAAATGGATACAACGTATGAGCACTTAAAAATAAAAATATTCATACAACGAGTATCAAAAGAATGCTTTCAGGTATTTCTAAATACAGTATATCATATACGGTATAAATAAAAGCAAAAAATCAGACAAAGAGCCAAAAATCTAATAATATCATTTCAGTCATATTTCAGTTCAAAATCAGATTAAAATCAACAAGAAAATAGCCGATAGCTACAAAAAATAATCACAATGAAAGCTCAAGTGCTGGATAATATATACTGATTTTTGTCTTACAATATCTACATCTTCCTCATCAAAACAAATATGAAAAGACAGGCACAAGATCTTTTACTCACAGAGTAGTTTCACACTTTGGGCATTTACTTCTCCCAGTGAAAATTCCTTTTTCTCAAGTCCTGAGTCTATAAATAACAACTGATGAAAAACTTCAAAGAACTATTCACAGTAAAAAAAGAAGAAACAAAAATAAGAACATAAAAAAAATATAATAATAGAAAACTTTACTTAAATATGATAATATTTGAATAGATTGAAAAATCAATATAATACCCACATGAAACACTTAAAAAATAAAAAATGATTCTCTCTCATATTTGCTATGGGAATCGTGCTTGCGATTAGTTTAACTACTATTTATTTACTAGAATACGTAATCCCCTTCGCAAAAGATACAAAAGGGATAGAATTTTCAACCAATGCCTACTACCAATCGAGCAGTGCAGTAGAAAATGCTCTTCTTGCAATAAGGAATGAGGATTTATGATGGGAACCAACTAATCCACCTGAAATAACTACTTCAACAGCAACTAATTACGGATATGACATTGTAGCACGTTGAGATACTATCCCTCCAGCTTGAGAAGGAACAAGTGAATATGATTCTAATTGGAATACACTCTCTGTTTCAAAACCACTCCAAATTGAGATATGAAAAGATACTTGGGATAATGCTGAGATTCAAGTTCGTGTTCCAAATACTGGTGCTTGAGAAGGTATATCTCTCTTAGGCCAGACTTGAGGAATTGTCACTTGGCAACTCTCTTCACTAAATGACACCCTAATATCACAAGATGAATCAGATAGAATAGGGAATGATTTATTAAAATCATGATCTGCTAAACCTTTCACAATAGGTTGAAAATGAGGAGTACAACTTGAATGAGGAACTTCAACTTTTAATAACTTTTATAGCTCCCAGTGTACAACTGAAAAATGTACGTTAAAGCTTTCTATTATTAATAAACTTATTCTTGATAACACGGAAGAGACTCCAATACCTTTTATAGAATATAGAATTATCTCACTCGATGAGGCGCCTCTTAGATATACTCGTATCAATACAGAAGGATATTCAACAGGTTTTAAAAAAGACATAAATATACAAATACCTCAACAAACGGTAAATGAGGCATTTGATTTTACGATATTTCAATAATTTAAAAACGTGAAATTATTACAGATAGAGGAAAATGATGCACAGCAAAGACTTGATAAGTTTTTAAAAAAACTGTTAAAAAATGCGAGTATTAGCCACATCTATAAACTCAATCGTAAAGGAAACATAAAAGTAAATGGAAAAAAGAAAAAAAATGAATATATACTAGAACTTGATGATGAGATAAAAGTATTTATTTCAGATGATGATTTTCAAAGCCTCACAGAAAATAAAAAAAATACTTCTGCTCAGTCAAAAACATCAAAAAAGCTTGATGCCTCAGATATGGTCTATGAGGATAAAAATTTACTGATAGTAAATAAAAAGCCCTGAATCATCGTCCATCCGTGAGATTTTAAAACAAAAGAACTTTCCCTCATAGAGCAAGTTCATGACTATGTTGGAGATAATTGATGGTGACATACCTTCAAGCCTTCTCTTGCTCATAGAATAGATAAAGAAACATCATGAATCGTCGTTATTGCAAAACAAAAACAACTTTTATCACAACTCGTTTCAGATTTTAAAAATCATAAAAATATTACAAAAACCTATAGTGCTTTTTGTTTTTGACCTGTTTCAAGAAAATCTGGAACTATCAAAAAAAAGTTACTCAGAATCGAAAATGCTGCACGTGAGAATAAAGTTCAAATCTCTGAAAAATGACAAACAGCTATCACTCATTTTGAGTTGAAAAAAAGTTATATTATCAATACCTGAAAACAAGAATTACAAATTAATGACTTTGAAATAACTATAGAAACAGGAAGAATGCATCAAATTCGCGTTCATATGGCCTCTCTTTGAAACCCTATAATTTGAGATTCAAAATATTGAGATAAAAAACTCAATAGTTATGTAAAAAATAATTTTAATATTTGAAGGCAGTTACTCCACGCATACAAACTCAAACTTTATAATAGTCTCGAAAAAAAAGAGCAGCAATTTACAGCTCCTCTCCCTCGTGACATTACACATTTTCAAAAAACTCTTACGCAGAAGCCTTAAAAATAGTATCTATAAAAAAGTCTTCTAAATTTCCTTCTACACTCTTCACTTTTTTATTTTCCACGAGCATTACACCTTCGTGAATAATACTAATAGTATCACAAATACTCTCAACATCTGCTAAGATATGCGTATTAAAAAAGATAGTTGTTCATGCTTTGTTAAGCTCTAACAGCAATTCACGTATTTTTCTTCTTCCTATTGGATCAAGTCCACTCATCGGTTCATCTAAAAAGAGTATTTTTGGATCATTAATAATAGCTTGAGCGAGACCAACTCTTTGAAGCATTCACTTTGAATATTCTTTAAGGTACTTTTTCTTTGCTCCTTCGAGTCATACTCTTGTCAATACTTCGTCTATTTTTTTCTCACACGCCTCTCCTTCATATCAGAAAAATTTTGCATTAAATCTCAAGAATTCCTCTCCACTCAAATGCTTATAAAGATATGTATTTTCAGGCATAAACCCTATACTTTTTCTGTCTTCAATAGTGAGCCCTAATGTTTTAAAGATTTCTATATCTCATGACTCTGGTTCTATAAGCCCCATTATGCACTTCATCGTTGTAGTTTTCCCAGCTCAATTTGGTCATAAAAAACCATATATTTCTCATTTTTTAACTGAGAAACTTACATTTTTTAAAATATGTCTTTTAGCGAGTGTTTTGTTTATTTTTTTTACTTCCAGTATTGGCATATTATTTTTTATAAAAGTTTTATTAAAATCATACTAAAGAGCTTTTAGATTTTTTCAAGTACATTTTCAGCTATCTCTCTTCTTCTGTCTTTATCATGAAACTTTAACATAGTGTTATTTATAATTACTCATTCTGGTTTTCATAATTTTTCATATTTTTTCATACTACGTGATATGAGTATTTTCCTTAAAATATTATCAATATATTTTACTGCTATATTTCCTTCTTTCTTCTCCACTAGCTTATACTGTAAATACTCTGAGTTATGTTTATGAATATATTGAAACATATCAAAATTAATCCATGTATTTTCATCTATAAATTTCTGATATATATCTCATCTAATCAACACAGGCTTCATAGTCAGTATCCGATAGTATAAATATATATCATTTTTAAATGCTATATCAGAAAAATTTAAAGACTCTTCAGTAACAAAAAAACTAAGACAAATTTTTCCTGCATGAGTCTTCTGAGTCTTTCTGTTTCAAGTTATAGCGACAATAAAAGTCATAATCACTCTCACAAACCATAAGGTATTTTTTTGAGTCACTATAAAAAGATCAATATCAGAATTTTTATTTCCTGAATTCATAGCAAGGCTATTCCCTATCCCTATCATCAATAATCCAGGTATATGTTGAAATATAGAACAATACTCTTGAATTTTTTTAATATACTTTTTTTCAGATTCTGAAATAACTCATATTTTCCTAACAGATAAATATAATTCGAGATCAAATATTTGTTTTTTATTGAAAATCATGTATAATAAATATACTTCTTTTGTATTTAATAAGAGAAGATTAAAAAGTAAGATGTAATTATTGTAAAGACAACAGAAGAATACGCAAAAAAATTTGTTTTTTCTTCAGTCATTCATATAATTCTCATTGTTTACTATAATATTAATATTCAAATATGAAAAAATTAATGTACGCAGCTGCTGGAACACTTGCAGCTACACATGCAACTATTGCTAATGCAGGACTTGTCATAAGAGGGCAATGAGAAGAACTACTTCAATGAGGTACTGTTACATTTGACGCTCAAATTGCTCAATGGATTAATATTCTTACAAGTTTTTTAACACTTATTGCTGTAATCTACGCAATCTGGGGATGATTCCTTATTTTAACAGCTGCAGGAGACGATGAAAAAGTTACAAAATGAAGAACTGTTATCTTCCATGCTATTCTTGGGCTCATAGTTATATGGTTAGCATACTCTATCATAACATGGGTAACTGGATTACTTATTTCAGGAACTCCTGGTCAAATATAAGAAGCCTAATAAAAAAATCTCAGAAAATTCTGAGATTTTTTTTATATCTAGAATATTAATAATCGATTCCTATATCTTCAAAATTATCTTCTTTACCATCATCTAAATACAAATGAACTGCGTTTCGTGTTGCAAGAAGTGCAAACACAGAGGCTCTTCTTCTGCGAGGAGAAACTTCCATTTCTATCATCTCAACTATATCAGCATACCCCATCTCAAATACTGATTTTATATCTTGGCCTATAATACTTTCTCAAAAAACAGCACTACACGCTGTTGTAATAATAGATAAGTCCCCTTCAAAACGAAAGTCTACAAATTTCTCATCTTGTATCTTCAAATACACCGTTACATCTTCCCCACAACTCCTATTTTCCTCACTATGAAAAATAGTAGCATCCTCCATCACTCCCCTATTTTTCGCATTCCTCGAATAATATTGTATTATCTCGTTACTCA
>JALZVK010000382.1 GCA_023301005.1 Saprospiraceae bacterium
TCAGACAATGCCTTTTACTATTTTGAGCGCAAGGCGCTGGCTCATAAAATTATTATCATCGAAGATCTGGACGGCTTTGTGGGTGCATTATATCCACTTAGAGAACTACAAACCAAAAAGAAAATAGTAAAAACTATTGTTAGAAAAGACAGTAATGGAAAAACCAAAACAGAACATTTAATAGTAGAAGGTCCTGTGTGCGTTGGCGGTTGCACAACCAAAGAGGGTATTTATGAAGATAACGCCAACCGTAGTTTTCTGCTCTACCTAAACGAGAGTAATGCCCAGGATCAAAAGATAATGGACTATCAGAGGCGAGCCGCCTCGGGCAATATCAACCCACACCAAGAAACAGAAATACAGGAGTTTTTACAGAATGTTCAGAGAGTATTAAAACCCGTAAAAATCATCAATCCTTTTGCAGAAAAATTAGTGTTGCCAGAATCTGTATTTAAACCAAGAAGAACCAATAGCCACTATTTACAATTTATTGAAGCAGTTACTTTTTATCATCAGTTCCAACGTGAAAGTAAGTTTGATAAAATTACTGGAGAAGAATATATCGAGGTAACCATCGAGGATATAGAAAATGCAAATTATTTGCTAAAAGATGTGCTATTAAGAAAGAGTGATGAACTCACAGGCAGCTGTAGAAATTATTTAGAGAATATTAAAGCACATCTAAAATCTAAAAAGAAGAAACAATTTACCAATCGAGAAATACGCCAAGCACTACGGGTAAATGCGAGCAACCAAAAACGCTACAATCTTCAATTATTGACAGGCTATTACATTAAGAGAGTAGAGGGTAAAAAAGCAACGGGTTATCATTACGAGCTGACCAGTTCCACCGAGTACGCTACACTGCAATCCAGCATCAACAATGTACTAGATAACACTCTAGCAACCCTAAAAAAATAACTGTCTCTGGCGACTCGCCAGTGGTTCAGTGGTTCAACAGTGGTTCATTTACGAAATGGACTACATAACAATCTAAATATCAATCAATTAAATGAGTGTTTCACGTGGTTCTCTAAAAAGGGTATGCGGACATAGTTTTTAAAGCTACTTTATGATGATAAGTGATCTAAATAATGACAGTTACAGCGCACTGGTAACAGGTTTTAAAGAATGGCTCGAAGTGTTGGGCTACAGTAAGAGTATGAAAAACAACTATCCTAAAATGCTCTGCGAGTTCTTATATCATCTTGAAATGAAGAAGATCCACCAACTGGCATATATCAAGAAAGAGCATATTACGATGTACTACGCACATCTGCAACAAAGACCAAGCAAGACAAGAGACGGTGCACTCAGCAACGCCTATTTAAACCAACACCAACAAGCACTAAAGAAGTTTAGAGAATATTTAAAAAAGCACGGAACGATACCTTTTGTGCTGCCCATTAAAAGGGAAAAGGCAAGTGATGGTACTATAAAAGTTGCCACATTAGAACAAATAAAAATGATGTTCAAAGCTACAGAAGATAGTCACGAGAAAGAAGAATACAGAGCAGCGCACAAAGCATTATTGGTCTGTTTGTATAGTCTTGGACTACGTGCGCAAGAAGTCTGTCACATTGAGCTAAAACATATTCACTACGAAAGAGGTTATCTCTTTGTTGCAAAAGGAAAAAACTACAAGCAACGCTATGTTCCCATCAATACCTATAATTTGAAAATATTAGAAGCTTACAGATATGATGAGCGTTATAAATTTAAGAAAGCGCCACAGAGTAAATACCTTTTTTTATCCGATAGATCACTGCAACTGCATTACACAACAATACGCAACTACCTCCAAACTATTATTGACACAACAAACGATTATGAGTTAAAACAATTAGGATTAACGCCTCACTCCCTGCGCCACAGTATCGCCACGCACTTTTTGCAAAGTGGAATGCCATTAACTGATATACAACGTTTTTTAGGCCACAGCAGTCTAGAAAGTACCCAAATCTACACGCATATTTTAAAGGAAGAATAAAGATGAAAGCGGAGCTTCACGAATACCAAAATATAAATGAGCAAGGAATGAGTAAATACAATGAATATTTAATCCGTGAAGGTTACACTACGAGTACCCAAAAGCATTTTACAGAACGTATCGAAATGTACAGCAGTTGGTGCAAGAAAACAGGAAACGAAATCACACAGATGCGGTATGCTATCTTTTTAAAATACATCGCATATCTAAAAAGAAAAGGATATCAACCCCAAACCATCAGCAACCATTTAGCGACTTTAAAAAATTACTACAGTTTTTTGGAACTATATCACGCCACCACAAACCCAACAGAAGATATTACCATTAGAGGAACGATTGATAAAGTCGTTTACAATCCACTTAGCAATGACCAATTAGAAGATATGTATTATCGTTTTCCAACAGAAAACATACGCTGTTCCAACCATCGATTATATGCAAAGAAAAATAAGGTCATTGTAAGTCTAATGATTTACCAAGGATTGAATGCAACAACAATAAAGCAATTAAAAGAAGAGCATTTTGACCTTTACAAAGGAAAGCTGAATGTGCCCAGGACCTTGCGGAGCAATGAACGAGAATTGCCTTTGCAATCGTGGCAACTGCTTCCACTTTTGGAATATATCAATGAAGTACGCCCGAAAATGTTGGCGCATAATTACGCAAGTATATCCGAAGAACATTTTTTTGATGCACCAAAACAGATCAATAATGTAGTGATGCTCATCATTAAAAAGCTGCAAAAGATAAATCTACAATTAGAGAGTTCTAACCATTTAAGGAGTAGTGTTATTATAAATTGGCTTAAACAATACGATCTTAGAAAAGTGCAATATATGGCTGGCCACAAATACATCAGCAGCACCGAAAAATACCAAGAGAGTAATCTTGAAGAATTACAGAAATCAATAGAACTATATCACCCACTCAAATAATCAAAAATCAATGGAACAGAAATTGTATATTTACCATAAGAAAAAAGAAAATGTTATGGCAACTTTAGATTTAAGAAATACTGTCAAAGAATATATAAACATTGCAGATGTACGTCTATTAAAAATGATGAAGGCACTGGCAGAAAGCTATCAAAATGACGAGCAAGAAACAGTTACATTAAGCGAAGAGCAATATCAAATGATTGATAAGCGAAGAGAAGCACATTTAAAAAATGAAAGCAAATCCTTTACTTGGGAACAAGTAAAACAGAACGCAAGAAACGCTGCGCAATAATGAAGTACAGTTTAGAAATTAAAGATGAAGCCAATCTAGAAACTATAGAGGCATATCTTTATTACGAAGGGAAACGCAAGGGATTAGGTGAAGAGTTTTTAGAGCATTTAGATACATATTTTGATAGGATTAGAGCAAATCCAAAACACTTTCCTAAAAAAAGAAAACCATACCGCGAAGCATTTATAAAACGTTTTCCGTTTTTGATTATCTATGAAATCGAGAAAAATAAAGTAATTGTATATTCTGTATTCAACACTTGGCAAAATCCAGACAAGAAAAAAAAATGACTATGACCGAATCTGATATGATCAAACGGAAACTAAAAATCATACAGTTAATATTAGATTGTAATGATGAAAGTATCTTGTTACAATGTGAAATGATTTTAAAAGAAGTAACTGAATAATCCCCACAAAACAAAAGCCAGTTTTTTGCAGAAAAAGCAAAAAGCCTCTGTCTTTTGTTTTGTTCCGCTTGCCACCACTTCTGCGGTTTTTATGTCATGATTTTTGTAGCCGACACTATTGCGGCACATTAATTTTACAATAGAATTTAATGGTTAAAAGTCGATTATCGATAAAATTAAAGAGCCACAGCCAACGCTTTAAACAAAAAATCTTGCCATAAAACCGCCCCAAGCTAAGTTACATAATGCGCTGTTATAAAAGCATCCGACTTCAGCCACCACGCCACCTAAGATGTTCTATAACGCCATTATGTAAAATAGCCGACTTCTTCCACCGACACAAAACCAATCTGACCTCCGGGTTATGAGCCCGAAGGTGAAAATTTACTGGGCTTAAAATCCAATGTAAAATAGATAAAATTTAACATATTTTTAAGAAAAAACGAAAAACTAATAATTTATTGTAAATCAGCAAATTGCATCAGATGTGCAGTGAAAAATGAAATTCGGTAAGGGGTGCTACATGTAGCCCTTTTTGCGTTCAAATCTTTGCGTCGCTCTATGCCGCTAGGCAACCATTTTAAAAACTGCCGAATGCATCTGCGCACATGCCAGCCGCTATTCGTCAGTTTTTAAAACGGAAATAGCAACCAAATGATAAATCGTTCCGATGAAGGGAGTATGGCGTGGGCTGCTGCGCTGACAATGCTCTCTTTATCGGTATGCTCCTACCTAACAGACACGGAAACAGCGGAGACTACCGTTATGGCTTCCAAGGTCAAGAGATGGATAATGAGGTTAAAGGGGAGGGGAATTCTGCCAATTTTACTTTTAGAATGCACGATCCTAGGGTGGGGAGATTTTTTACTGTTGACCCTCTAACTAAACAGTATCCATTTTATTCACCATATCAATTTAGTGGTAATAGAGTTATTTCACATAGAGAACTTGAAGGAGGAGAAGAATTAATCTCTATCATTCCTGATAGTGATGGGAGCTCGTTCTTTTCGTCGGTAGTTGGAGATGAAATAGAGGTTTTAGCTTTGACCAGAGGCTTGGAAACACTTGGTGAAAAAGCAACAGCCTCTTCATATGCTATAGCATATAAACAACTGAAAAAAGGAAAACTAACAGGCACAAATGGTAGAATATATACCGTTAATGAATTAACTATAAGGAATGTAACTCTAATTGATGGCACCGTCGTTAAAGACGTTACAATGGCAAAATACCACAGAGGTAATCAATTTTTTACTACTAAACAAGTAGACCAGATAGAAGCATTTAGAAACAAAACATTGAAAAAATTAGGAAGTGTACTTGAAAATGCTGGGCATGTTGTAGATGGAGCTATGATTGTTGCTGAAGCTGCTAATAATAATGGATAAGTTGATGCTAATTCTATGTTAGGAACAAGTATATCGGGATATGTTGGTGCTGTAGCTGGTGGTCCAGCAGGAGTAGCTGTAGCAGTAATTGTTGGATTATTAGAGAATGAAGCAAGAAAACCTATAGGTATAATCAAAGAAGATAGGAGGAATACTATATTAAATTCAGCTAATAATGATAATTTAATGAGACTCGAATTTAAAGTTAATAATGGATCAATTAAGGACAACTTTGAAGTTATAAGTATGCCAACTTCTGTAATGACTGACTTTTTAACAGGTAGAATAAAAACTATGACTGAATTAAATAAAGCAATATGGAGTGATGAAAGTGCTTATATGGAAAGTAATAGTGCTTTACTAATAGAATATTCTCCAAATTATGAGACCATTTATGTTCATAAAGCATTTATGGATACTTCACATAGTACAGAATTAAAAACTGATGATAAGAAGAAATAAATAATAATGGGTATTTTAATAATTTTTCTTTTCATAATTGTTTTATTTATTTTCTTGCTTGACTACAAGATTAAATTGGACTCTTCATCAATAGAGAAAACAAAAAAACAAACAATTGAAACAATTAAAAAAAATGGAACACTTATTGAAGTAGAGACTAATAGATGTGAGGTAATAAAAAACGATACTCTCAAAAAGCCTAGTTATTATGAATCTTCTGAATTATATGGATTAAAATTCATAAAAACTGCTAAATATAAAGTCAGAGAAAAAACTATAGTTCAATCCATCTTGATTTGTAATTATAGAGACTCAAAAAATGTAGAGAGAAAGATTACTAAGCAGATCAATATGGACAATACTTTATTAAAGTTTAAAATTTTTAGTCAAGATAAAATTAGCATTTATATTGATGAATTAAATGACAACTATTATATTGACTTAGATTTTTTAAAAGGTCACTAATTATGATGAACATATTATTAATAATTAATTTATTTTGGCTAAGTTCTAACATAGATATGTTGTATCTTTGTTTAAAATGAATATTATATGATTCCTTCAGATTTCAGAGATTTTTTTGTGAATAGCGATTCTT
>JALZVK010000383.1 GCA_023301005.1 Saprospiraceae bacterium
ATAGCCATAGCTATTGCTAAAAATTTTAACGACGTACAAAACAAAATTTGCCTGTTGCAGCCCATCAAGATAAAGAGTAACAAGTCTATTGAACATAATCAACCTTTTTTAGTGTTTGAAAAATCACTAAGGTGAATCTAGTGGTGGGGAAGTCAATGTGGGGAGACCAACAGATTTCTTTCGAAGAGGGGATTTGAAAGTTTTTATATTAGCGATATATACAATCCTTATACATCAAAAACTATGACAAACATATTATGAAATACAATAAATAGTAGTTTTTTTAAATATTTATTAAAAATAATGTGACAAGGTTCATATCTGATTTACACAGTTATTAATAAAAGGTGTGGCACATTACTTGCAAATTATATATTACTCTCCATAGTACTTTGTATTCAAAAAAAACAGGTTTAATGCCAATTTATATTTGCCTTTAAGTTTTAAATTGAATTTATATTTTGTAAATAATCATAAAGGCAATTCTTTTTCTTACTTTAAAGAAAATAACTTATTTTTGCACGACTAAAAAACAAACACTTCTAACAGACAATTTTTTTAACCAAATACTAATTTTCTGCTATGGGTAAAAATACAAATAGAGTAAAAACTCGCTACACAGATAAAGAACTTAAAGAGTTTAAAAAACTGATCGATGAAAAGCTAGAAGAAGCTAAAAAGCAATTAGAATTTTATCTCACTCAATTATCCGAAACAGCTAATAATCCTGATTCAAAAGTAAAAGGATTAGATGATGGTAATGGTACGGCTGAGAATGAACGTTTGAGTAGAATGGCATTAAGAATGAAAAAACACATTCAACATTTAGAAAATGCTAAACTCAGAATTCAAAACAAAGTATATGGAATTTGTAGAGTATATGGAAAATTGATTTCGAGAGAAAGGTTATTAGCGGTTCCTCATGCAACAATGAGTATAGAAGCTAAAGAGAAAAGATAAACTATAATTTAATTTTACAAAAAAATAGTGATTATACTTTAATAGTATAATCACTATTTTCATTTTACCTTAATCCTTCTGTATATTTGCCACGCTTAAAAACAACTTCAGTTTAGGATATTAAATTTTTGAAATTTGAAAAAATCATTTGTTTTAGTTGCGATAGTTTTTTTGGTTTTGGTACTTGACCAAGCTCTTAAGATTTGGATTAAGACCAATATGTATATAAGCGAAGATTCATTTCTAGATTGGGGATGGACTCCACAATGGTCTCGTATTCAGTTTATAGAAAATGATGGGATGGCATTTGGAATGGAGTTAGGAATACCTTACGGAAAATTATTGTTGAGTTTGTTTAGAATTGTTGCAGTAGGCTTTTTGATATACTTTATTCGTCAGTTGCTTAAAACAAAAGCTTCGATGGGACTATTGATATGTTTCTCTTTGATATTAGCAGGGGCAATAGGAAATATTTTAGATAGTGCTTTTTATGGTTTAATTTTTTCGGAATCATCTAACCATGTTCATAACGTAGCAAAAATATTTCCCGAAGGAGGAGGTTATTCCAGTTTCTTACATGGCAAAGTCGTTGATATGTTATACTTTCCATTGTATGATGGTTTCTACCCAGATTGGTTTCCGTTTTGGGGAGGAGAGCGTCTTGAATTTTTTAAACCTATTTTTAATATTGCAGATGTTTCGATCAGTACGGGAGTAATTAGTATTTTGGTATTTCAACGTAGCTTTTTTAGTGCGGAACCAATCGGGGAGCAAGATGAATCAAATGAAATAGTAGAAGTTGAAAGTCCTAGCGAATCTGATAATCTTATAGAAGAGAAAAATAATCCAACAGAAACTTTAAATGGAGATAATAATCCATTAAGGGAGTAGGAAATAAATAATCTACCCCCTAACATAGAAATAGAACTTAAATTTTGTTGAGAAATGAATTTCTATATTTATGAAAAACAATAAAAAAAAAGGCAAGGTCAAATGACCTCGCCTTTTTTTATTCTTTAAGTTGTTTCGTTTGTCTAAATCTACTCAGCGTCTAAAAACGAATCTACAGCTTTTAAAACATTTATCACTTTAGGATAATCAATGCTGTAGTGAATAAACTTACCCTCTCTTTTAGTGAGTACAACTCCAGCAACTCTCAATATTCTTAAGTGTTGGGAAGTGATAGATTGTTCAAGTTTAAGAGTGTTATAGATTTTATTAACATTTATAGATTTGTTATTATCTATAAACTCCAAAATTTGTAACCTTAAGGGATGGGCTAATGCCCTGAGTATTTCGGCAGAGTGTTTCAACTTATCGTTGTTGATATTTACTTTCGCCTTTCTCATAGATACGGGTTTAAGTATGTGGAAATGAAAAAGTTTACTTAGCAAATATGCAATTTTTATTTTCTTTTACAAAAGAATCAACAAGAAAAAAGCAGCTATTCTAATGAATAGCTGCTTTTTATTTTTTAGTGTGACCTTGGCTTAAGGTTTTAATCAATTGTATATTTTTTTCATATAATGCATTGGATGCTATTGAAAATTATCGTATATGATTATTATTCTGTTCCTAAGCAGCCAACTCTTCTACTAATCTTGAAATCTGATTTAATCTATCAGCGTCTAAAGAGTAGTAGATAAATTTTCCTTGTCTATCAGTTGCTACAACTCCAGCTCTTCTAAGAATAGCTAAGTGTTGTGAAGCTACAGACTGTTCCAATCTTAATTTGATATAAATATCAGTAACAGTCATCTTTTGATTTTCCTCTAACAAGTCAATAATTCGTTGACGTAATTTGTGGTTAACTGCTCTTAGTACAAGTACTGCTTTTCTCAATTCAGCATAGTCTAATTGAATGTCTTTTTTCCCTTTTTTTAGAATGACAGTTTCATTCTTTTGCTTTCTCATATTAATATGTTTTTTTGATTAAAAAATATTATTACTCATAGTATAAACGTAAAATTCATAGTAGTATATCTGTTAGTTCTATATATGCCAAACGTGTGCCAAATATGATATATAAGTATATCTTGTAAGGTATAAAGTATCTGATTACTAACAAAGAATAGAAGTAATAAAAAGCAAATAAAATTAATCTCTAATTTGTTATTGCTACAATATTTTTTTCGGAATTGTAATGTTAGGAGACTTGTAATATAGCGGGTTAAAATAAGCTGTAGCGCAAAAATCACCTTCTAGAAATGACTTTTTTGATAAATGACGTAGATGTTTTGCAGAGCAAATTATCGGACTAAATTGAGCATAAGGAGAGGTTAAAATAGGCTTGCATTTTTCTGCTCCATTTCCACAAAAAATAACAGTTCCTTCTTTAGAGAAAAAAGATTCAAATGAATTTTCGTCAATGATAATAGCACTTACAGTTTCTGTTTCATCATTGTTTAAATTATACATTGACGAATATACTTCCATACGCCGTGCATCTATCATTGCACAATAATGCACATCTTTTTGCTCTTCATTAGCACATGCCCATGCCAAAGCTTGAAGCGTATCAATAGCAATCATAGGTTTATCAAGTGCATAACAAATTCCTTTTGCTACAGAAACGCCAATTCGTAATCCAGTATAAGAACCAGGTCCTTGACTAACAGCTACTGCATCAATATCGATTAGAGTGATATTTGCTTTAGCGAGACATTTTTCAATAAGAATAGTTAAAGTAGAAGCATGATTAAATCCTTTATTACTTTCTTCTAATGAAACTATTTTTCCATCTTGGCTCAGACAAACGGAACATATATCCGTTGCTGTTTCTATGTTAAGTATTTTTGGCATTTGTAATTACGTTGTTATGTTTTTAGCTTTTTTTTAAGACTATACTACGTACAATAAAAAAGCGGCTCAAAATTATACATTTTGAGCCGCTTTTTATAAAGGAATAATTTCCTTTCTATAAAATTACTTGCTTGAAAGTAATTTATTATATTTTTCTTTATCTCTTAATATGTCGATAGCATCTTTAATTTCCTGATCATTCTTTAATCCTATTTGGATTTTTCCTTTTTGGAAATAATAACGCTTGACGATTTCTTTTTCTATTTCATTGATAATAGCTTCCTTATAATTCATCAGACCTTTTTCTTTGTCTTTCTTAATTTTAGCTTTCATGCTATTAATGTCAGCTTCAAGAGAAGTTAAAAGTTTTTCTTCTTCAGCTTTTTTAATTAACTGATTCATTACTTTTTCACTTTTCGTTTCATATTTAAAATCATTAGAAGAAAGATAACTTACAAAGTTATCAAACTCAGTAAATTCGAATTCTTTGATAGATTTGATTTCTTTATGTTTTAGAGTGTACCCAGTAACGTAATTAAAAATAATATGCTCTTTAAGTAAGCTTTTTACGATACTCGCATCGCTACCTTTTTCTAAAGCTAAATCAGGTTTAACTCCACCACCGTCAAGTACTTTTCTTCCATTTCTAGTTTCGAATGCTGCTCTTTCTGAATCAGGAATATCAACAGGTTCTCCATCTTCGTAACTTACTCCTTGAATACATCTTCCACTTGGGATATAGTATTTAGCAGTAGTTAGTTTTACTCTTGAATTATATCCTACATCACGCGTATTTTGAACCAATCCTTTTCCATAAGAACGTTGTCCAATCAATACACCTCTATCTAAATCTTGGATTACACCACATACAATTTCTGATGCAGAAGCAGATCCATTATCAATTAATACTGCTAATGGAATTTCCTTGTCTATAGGCGCATTACGTGTTTTAAAGCTTCTGTCCCAATCTATTACTTTGCCTTTGGTAGAAACGACCATTTCGCCCCTAGGGATAAAAACATTAGAAACATTAACCGCCTCAGTCAACAATCCTCCACCATTTCCTCGAAGGTCAAAAATAACACCTTTCAGGTTTGGATTTTTTTCTTTTAAATCTTTTAAAGCATCACCCACATTTTTACCAGCATCTCTAGTAAATGTAGTTAAAGTAATATATCCGATGTCATCACTTACCATTGAGAAGTAAGGTACATTAGGAACTTTAACTTCGTCACGAGTAAGCATTACTTTCATTTCGCTAGAATTACCGGGACGCTCAATAGTAAGTTCTACTTCAGTTCCAGGGAATCCTTTAAGAAATTCTGTGATTTGGTCAGGAGTCTTTCCTTTAGTTGGTTTTTCATCAATAGCTTTGATGATGTCTCCAGCTTTCAATCCAGCTTTTTGAGCAGGGCAATCATCGTAAGGTTCAGTAATCGTTACATAATCACCTATTTTTTTGATGACAGCTCCAATACCATTGTATTTTCCTTCTGTTATATATCTAAATCCTTCTATTTCTGATTCAGATATATAATTAGTATAAGGATCTAAAGATTGCATAATTGCATCTACACCTGTTCTCATCAACTTGGCAGGATCAAGATCATCAACATAATAAGTGTTTATCTCTTTATATATGTTGGTGAAAATTTCGATGTTCTTTGATATTTCGAAGTACTTTCCATTATCGCCGTGGTCTGCTTTAGTTGACATACCGAGGAAAGCAAGTGCAAATACTATAGTTATTTTTGAAATTTGTCTCATGGTCGAGAATCGTAGTTTATGAAAGAAATTTATGAGTTTTATTTTTATAAATAAGAAACGTTGAAAAGGAAACTTAAATTTTAAATCTAAAACTTTATAATAAAGGTAAAAAAATAATTACATGTAAACCATTAATAATCAATACATAAAAAGCTATAATAGTTTTGAGAAAAGAGGGAAGAAATAGTGGAAGGTAATCTTACTTGTCATAAATAGTAAAAACAATGCCAATGTATTAAAAAAAAATCAATAAGTAGCACACATTAATTAATTAAGAGCTTGTTGGGGAATTAGATTTTGAGATAAAAATGTTCATTTTTTGATGAAACGACGCGAAAAAATAGGAACATAGTCTGCGCTATTTGACTTTTTTTTCAAAGAAGTGTCATCAAAAAAAGGTGTTTTTAATCGAAATATAATTCCCCAACAAGCTCTAAGTACTAGTTGATATTCTATTTTAAAAATACATTTAACAATTGTAGTAACTCTTTTGGTGCTTCCGCATGTACCCAATGTCCTACATTTTTTATAGTTTTTAATACGGCATTTGGGAAAACTTGTTGAGTCGTATTAAAATTTTCTTCATTTATGTATTTTGAAAGACCGCCTTTGACAAAAAGAGTTGCGCCTTCAAATTGCTCTTCAACCTCAATCTCTTCTAATATGGATTGATAATTTTTATAAATAACGGGAAGATTCATCTTCCATTCATATCCGCTGTTTTTATTGCGAGTCAAATTTTTTAATAAGAATTGCCTTACGCCAAATTCTTCTATTTTATCTTTTAAAAATTCATCAGCTTCCTTTCTATTTTCAACCTTATCCAATTCCAAACTCATTAAAGCTTCAAAAATACTTTCATGTCCACCTTTGTAAGTATTATTAGCAATATCGACAATTACTAATTTTTCCACCATATCAGGGTAACTTGATGCAAATTGCATCGCTGTTTTTCCACCCATAGAATGACCAATGATTCTAGCTTTATAAATCCAATTTTGCTCTAAGAATTCTTTTAAATCATTAGCCATTACTTGATAATTGAATTCATCATCATGTGGCGACCGACCATGATTACGTTGATCGATAATAAATACGGTATAGTTTTTTGCTAATTGTTTAGCTAAGGTTTGCCAATTATCAGATGTTCCAAATAGTCCATGTAAAATAACTATAGGTTCGCCTTGACCAAATTCTTTATAATTTAATTCCATTTAATTTTTTTTGTACTCGTATTTAAAATTTAAAACATAGAAAACAAAACAAGGTTTTGTTACATTCAAGGTTTTTCATTCAAAATTCAGAATTAATCTTATTGTCAGTTTTCTAATTTTTGTATTTGAAAAAAATGAATACCTGATTTTATCCATATTTTAAAATAGAGTTGTTATTTTTAGTTTTAACAAGTTGAAATAAATATGCCTAAAACACCATCTAATAAGTTATATAATTTAGTCAAATCCTTGAGTGGTTCGGAAAAACGCTACTTCAAGTTATTTGTCAACAAGAATCAGACTGGCAAGAATAACAAATATATTTTATTATTTGATGCAGTTGACGTTCAAGAATTTTACGATGATGAGGCACTTCGTAAAATTGTTTATCCTAATGAAAATATCCAAAGTCGAAAATTTTCTGAATTAAAGAACTACTTGTATGAATTAATTTTAAAAAGCTTACAAGGTTATGATGAGAAAAGTTCGATTGATTATAAGTTAAAAGGCATGTTGCTCAATATCAAAGTGTTATTCAAAAGATCTCATTTTGAAGACTGTATTGAGATGATGCAAAAGGCAAAAAAACTAGCATTAAAATATGAAGCATTTGAACATGTTTTAGAATTATTAGCTTGGGAAAAAAAGATTGCTTATGCAAAAATTGATGTCAATTTTATGGATAAAGAATTGGATAGAATTGCATTAGAAGAACAAGGATGCTTACAACAACTTTCGCAATTGTCAACTTATCGAAATATATTTTTTAAAGTACTAACTCGAAGCAAGCAAGATGCACTTTTACGAAGTGAAGATAAGGTGGAAGAGATGAGTAAGCTAATCGAACATCCTATTATGGAAAGTGAAAATGAAGCTAAATCTCATCGAGGGAAAATTGTTTTTTATAGAACAAAAAGCATTTACCATTATGCAACTTTGGACTATGAGAATTTCTATTTTTATGGAAAAGAATTACTCCATGAAATGGAGAAGCAGCCTCATATGTTACAAGAAGATGTCTCTGAATATATTTCTGCTTTGTCTAATTTTACATACAGTTGTACGATATTAGATAAATATGATGAAGTCAATAAAAATTTAGATAAGTTATTGGAAATCAAGGTGTTAACTTATGACGATGAGTTAAAAATACATAGACAGTATTATCAAAATAAATTGAATGTTTGTGCAAAAATAGGAACATTTGATGAAGGACTAAAAGCACTAGAAGACCATTTAATAAAAATAGAAAAATTCAATCAAGATGCATTTGAGCGTAACACCTTTTACTTGATTTATTTCTATATTTATTTCGGAGCGGGCGATTATGATAATGCATTAGAGAATTTGAATCAATGGTTAAATTTACCAAAAACATCAGAGCGAGAAGACCTTCAAAGTCTTGCTCGAATTCTAAATTTAATCATTCATTATGAAATTGGAAATACATTGTTATTAGAATCACTTTTGCGATCTACTTATCGTTTTTTGAGTAAACGAAATAGGTTGTACGAGTTCGAAAAAAGTGTATTAGGATTTATACAAAAATCAGGAAAGGTGCGTTCGCCGAAGGAATTAAGAGAGGCATTTGTTCAACTCAAAGTTGAGTTTGAAAACCTATCAAAAATTCCTTCCGAAAACGCAATGTTGAGGTATTTTAACTTTATAGCTTGGCTTACTAGCAAAATAGAAAACATAACATTTGCGGAAGCAGTCCAAGCGGATTATAAAAGTAAATCTTCTTAAGGATTTAAACCACCTTCAACATCATCAGATATAATTCTGATATCTACCATAGTATCTGCTATCCAAGTAACATTACCTACTCTAGCTTTTCCAGCTTCTCCACCTATAGTAAATACATATCCACCTTTAGTAGATTTTCTTTGTTCTTGATTAAGTTCGTTTACTGAACTTTTAACCTTAATTTCTGAAAGTTTAATTTTTTTTGACATAACTATCCGATTTAATGAGCATTAGGTAAAATTGTTCCTTTAAGTTACATTTAATAAGCGGCGTATTAAAGCCACAAAAGGAGTAAAAGTCAGAATTCTGATTTTTAGTTTTTCTTAAAAAAAACTTCTTTTTGAAAAAAAACTACTATATATAATACTTAAAGAGCAATAATCATTTCTAAAATATGACTTTTAATAAAGAAAGCCAAGTAACAAAAAGAGTTGTGTCAGTAAGCCTACCTAAACGTTTGTCGGTTTTTTTTGTCGATTTGTAAAGAAAATAGAACTTAAAACTAGAAAAACATCTTCATTTGTAAGACAAACAAGTTTATAAACAATATCATTTTTAAAGAACAATAATTTAATCACATCAACTTAAATCAAAATTTATGAAAAATGTTACTCAATTCTTCAGCATCTTGATGCTTTCATTTTTATCTATCGCAACTATTCAAGCTCAAGATTTATCAGTAGATGAAATTTTAGCTAATTACTTTGAAAATATCGGAGGAGAAGAAGCATGGAAAAAAATAGAATCAATGACTATGACTGGCAACTCTTCAGCACAAGGAATGACGATGCCAATTACTATCAAAACAATGGCTCCTGCATATTTTAAAATGGAAATGGATTTTCAAGGAAAAAGTTTTGTCCAAGCTTTTGATGGAGAAAGTGCATGGATGATTAATCCTTTTATGGGAGGTACTGAACCTACTAAAATGGACGAGGAACAATCAAAACAATTTAAGAAACAAAAATTCCAAGATGAATTTATTGATTATAAAGAGAAAGGACACCAAGTAGAATTATCTGGAATGGAAGAGGTTGATGGAACTGAAACTTATAAAGTAAAAATGACTAAGAAAGATGGAGATGTAGTTTTCTATTTCTTCGATACTGAAAATTTTGTTCCTATCATGGTTCGAGCATTTGTTGATTCAGGACCAGCGAAAGGCCAGTCTTCTGAAACTTTTATGAGTGATTATCAAGAAGTGGATGGATTGATGGTAGCACATACTACTGAGCAAAAGGTAGGTGGAACTACAATGTTTTCTATGACTGCTGAACAAATTAATTTTAACTCTAAAGATTTAGATGCAAGCGAATTCTCTTTTCCAGGAGAAGATAAAAGCGAAGAGAAAAATTAATCATTTATAAAAAATTCAAAAGACCTATCGGAATTAATTCCGAT
>JALZVK010000384.1 GCA_023301005.1 Saprospiraceae bacterium
AAAGTAGGTGAAATTACATCAAATCATACCATAAATTATTCCAGAAAGAAAAAAGTAATTTTTACGCTTTCAGACTACTGGATAAGCGGTGTTTGTACAGTAGTATTAAATACTGTACAAGGCTTCATTGATAGAGGATATTCATGCTATGTTTTGTTTACGAATAGATTGAATGAGTCTAAATTGATTGAATTTGAGAAGTTAGATATTCCATACAAAATATTAGACTATAATGAGTCAGATAGTTTTCAGCAAAAATGGTCTTCACTAAAGAGACACCTTGAAGCAAATACACCGTGTGTATTTTTACCTCATGTAGATTACTTTGCTTCTGCGCTTTCACCAGATCTTTCAAATGATATTGGAATTATAGGGGTCTTACATAGTGATGATATTGAGCATTATGAACATGGATATAGATTAGGTCATTATTGGAATAAAATCATAAGTGTCAGTGATACGATACAAGATAAGATGATAAAATTTAATCCAGCCTTTGAGAATAAATCCGAAGTTATTTGGAATGGAATAGAAGTAGAAAACGACTACATTGAAAAAGATTTTCTAGGAGAAACTTTGAAAATAATATATACTGGGCGCTTTTCTCAATATCAAAAACTAATTTTAGATTATGAAAAAATTATTTCAAAGCTTGTAGATAGAAAAGTTGATTTCGAATTTCACTTTATAGGTGATGGCAGTGAAGCCAAAGAATTGAAGATGAAACTGCAAAAATATACTGATAATGGTTATGTTATTTTTCATGGGCGCCAAACAAGGGAGTATATCTTTGAAGAATTGAAAACGGCTCATGTGTTTTCACTGATATCCGAATTTGAAGGTGTGCCTATGTCTTTACTAGAGGCAATGGCATGCTCTTGTGTTCCTGTTTTAACGAATATTGAAAGTGGTATTCAAAAAATTATTACTAGTGGAACTAATGGGTTGCTGTCACCCATTTTTGACTATGAAGCCTATTGTGATAACATAGAATACCTTAGCATAAATAGAGATGTACTGAGTAAATTTTCCAAAGAGTCTTACAAAACCTTATCTGTTCAAAAGTTAACAACTGACCATATGTCAGCTCAATATGCGGCGGCTGTTGAAGAAGTATTTGATGAAATAGGTACAGGAGAGTATGTGCGTGAAAAAGCACTATCTTTTGGGAGCCAAACGGTAAATATTCTTCCATCACCGATTCATGTAAAGGTGTGAGATAAAATTTTAATTAAAACTATATAAAATGCAAGTACAAGTTGATAATAGAGAGTTTAAGGAGTTTAGTAAAAAGAGACCTGGCGGAGCAAGGGGAGCAATTAGCTATGCGGATTCAATTTTTTTACATTCAAAAATACAGAATGTAGAACCAAAAATATTAGTTGAAATAGGTATCGCCGCTGGAATATCCTCTGCGACATTACTTTATTCAATGCAAAAGCTAAATAATAATTCGCAGTTATACGCTTTTGATTTAATGGAAAATTGTTTTTTTGATTTAACTAAAGAGGTTGGATTTGCAGTTGAGCATATGATAAATAAAGACTTTGCTGAAAAGAGTTATTTTAAAAAAGTTCCTAGTTCTGTTTTTGATTTTCATAATTATTTTGATCTAAATTCGATTGATTTTATGTTCATAGATGCTAATCACAGGCATCCTTGGCCTTGTATTGATTTGTTCGCTTCCTTACCTTACCTTAAGGAAGGTAGTACAGTGTGTTTGCATGATATTAATCTTCCACAAAGAAATCAAAAGTTTCCTAATTATGGGGTGAAAAATTTATTTGATAAACTGGATGGTGTAGTAAAAGATGTTTCTGAAGAAGAGATTCCTAATTGTGGATCTATTATAATTAAAGATAAAGAGAACATTAGAGAGCAGATTAAATCCATTTATAAATATTGTAATTGGGAAGAAAAATTGCAACCAGAAGTATTGAGCAAGCTTGAAACTATTGGACTATTAAATTATAATAATCAAAACTCATAAAATGATAAATGAAATTAACAGACAATTATTTTTAGTCATCGGACTTGTTTTAATATTTACTGGAATTGGCTGTTCCGATATAAATTCTGATACAGAAATAAATTCTAAGTCCAAAACCGTATTACCAATTTCGGCAAATAACAAAGGTAAAGGTGTTTTAGCTGAATACAATAGAATTAATTTGCGCACAACTAGTAAACTTGTTTCAATTGGAAAGCAAAAAGTATCAAATAACCCAGTAAAAGTATCAAAGAAAGATAAATTTATTGAAATTATAGGGTATGGTATCGACGATAAAAACAAGAGTTTATCAAAATTTACTTATATAACATTAGATGGTGTAGTCCATAAGTGCGAAAATAATATAAAAAGCAGAGTTGCTAAAAACAAACTTGGAATTAAATATCACAATGCTGGCTTTAAGAAAATTTTCAGGACGGCTAGTTTAAGAAAGGGGAAGCATCAAATAAAAATAATAAACTCTAACAATAGTGGAAGTGGTATTTATTTACCAAGTCAGACTTATACATTCATAGTGGAATAGCCTAATTAATATTGATCATTTGAATTATTAATAAAATAAATAACACATATGTTTTTATTAGATTCTCCAGAAGTTTTTTTCAAGAAAAAATCTATTAAGTATAATAATTTAATAGTGTATCTGCATGTCCCTAAAGCGGCAGGAAATAGCTCAATTGGATCTATTAAAGAGCATTATGAAAAAAGTAAAATTAAAAGTATTCAGTGGAATAATATTGATTCATCTTTCAATGAATTTGTCAGTGAACATAAAAATAATCAATATAATCTTGTGTCGGGACACTTTAGGTTTAAACATGTCCAAAAATTAATCGATGAAGATATCAATTTTGATTTAGTTACATTTATAAGGCATCCAGTAGAAAGAATTATTTCTCAGTATAAGTATCAATGCACGGAGGTAGAACCAAATCATCTTGAGTTTAGAAAGAAATTTCCTACATTCGATAAATACGCATACAATGCTGTTGGGGCAAATGTTGTTTCACGGATACTTGTTCAAGGTGCATTGTCCTTTGATGAATACATCAAAAAAATTAAAAATAGATATATGTTTGTTGGACTGTCTGAATATTACAATTTATCAATGCTTCTCTTATTGAATTATTTTGGAATGGATTACTCTATTGCAAAACGTAGAAATATTACACACCCAAATAAGTTTAATACTTTTGACGTGTCAATGAAAACATACAATTATTTATTAGAGAAGCATAGCTTAGATGTACAACTTTATAAATATTTCGAAAATGAATATAAGGATATATCTAAAAAGTATATAAAGTACCTAATTCAAGATAAAATAGTTTAATTGAATTCGGTTTCATTTTTTTAAACGATATATAATTAAATCAATCATGAAAAATAAAAATTTAAATACACAAGGTGATGTTTGGGATCATTATGTGACTAAGTCGTTTCCAGGGAAGAAAGAACAAAGTGATGATTATAATTTCCCAGGTGATGAATGGGCCAAGCCTAAACTATGGAATAGTATTTTTGAAGAAATAATGGTTCCGGAGTTAGGAAGGGAAGCACAGTATTTTATAGAAATTGGATCAGGTTCTGGAAAACAATCAGTTAGAACATTGAAACATTTCAATGTAAAGGAACTGCATTCATTTGATATTTCAAGTGAATTTATTAAAGTTTATAAAGAGAGATTTAAATCAGAGCTTGGAAGTAAGATGTTCGCTCATAAATTATCTCATGACTATATGCATATTTATAATATTTGTGAAAGGAGAAATTTAACGGGTAAAGTTGATTGTCTTTATTCTTTTGACGCTATGGTGCATGTTGATTTGCAGCATCTATTTGGGTACTTCTTAAATGCTGCGCTGGTTTTAAAGAGTGGTGGGAAAATAATTATGGATGTGGCTAATTACAAATCTGATAAAGGATTTGATAAGTTAGTTCGTGATGTGAAATCTTATTATAAATTTTTTGGTGCAGCTTGTACAAAGTTTCAGTTCTTATCGGAAGATGTAGTTCAGTATTTATTGCCAAAGATTGGATTTGATGTGAAAATTTGTGAAGATCCACGAGGGCATTGTTTATTTGTAGCGGAACTTATTGACAGAGATTTGGCACTAGATGCTGCTAAAGAACATGGTCTTTTTTAATCCTGTTTTAATACTTTAAAGAATTGATAATAAATATGGGTTAAGAAGCTTTAGAGATTCTTGACCCATATTACTTTATAATCCTATTAAGAACTAATATATGACAGGTAGGGATATTGTTAGAGATGATTTTTTATTGAGAATTAAATCTAAGCCTTGGTTAAGTATAAATTATCATCCAGAAGGAAATTCGATATGGCATATACCTACAATGATTTCTAAAGAAGAGAAATTAATGCTTTCGTGGTTAACTGAATTTTTTGTCACTGGAAAAGGGCAAATAGTTGATCTCGGAAGTTTTTTAGGAGGGTCAACAGTATTTTTAGCACATGGTCTGTCCAATAATAAATCTAAGGCTTTAAATGATATATTCATACACTGCTATGACACATTTCAAATTGTCTTAGAAGATAAACATGTAGTGAATTATTTTTTACCAAAATTTGAACTTGATTATCCTTTAGGAGGCGATATCTATCCACTTTTTAAGAAGCATACAAATACCTTTCTAGAATATTTAAAAGTATGTAAAGGAAAAATAGAGAATTATTATCCAAACTATGACAAAATAGAATTACTGTTTGTGGATGTCATGAAGTCCCCTTCCTCCTATAATCATGTTATTTCACATTTTATACCTAAACTAATTCCTGGGAAGTCTATTATGATACAACAAGATTATTTATGTCATACCTCGGGACCATGGCATGTTATTTTAATGGAACTCTTAGATGATTATTTTGAATTAATCACCGATACAAGTATTAATAGTGTTTTGTACTTTTATACTAGAGAAATTCCTCAAGAATTATTGGAAAGCTGTATTTGGGAAAAGATAAGTAAGGATAAAAAAATAGAGCTACTAGAAAGAGCTAAAGAAAAATGGTTTTTAGTACATCAAAAAGAAATGATAGAAAACCAAATTTCAAATTTCAAAAAGTCTCTGCATCTGTTGAAGTATGATCTTAATTGAAACATGAAATTTGGTTTTAATATCAAAGTGTTATTATTTTGAAATAACTAATCTTTTAGATAGTTTTTCAGTTCCATTATCAATGATCAGTTCATAAGGATAAATGCCGATTGGGAGACTATTTAAATTGATTTCAATCTTACCAGTCCCTCTATCAACAATATTTTGTGATGTAATTATTTTACCAGAAATGTCGTACAAGGTAAATACAGAATTTGATGTATTTTCAGGAATATAGAATTCTATAAAAGTGGTGCCATTTGTTGGATTTGGAACATTTTGACCTAAAAAAGTTTTTTCTCTAGGTAGTTGTATTTTAATTGATGAATCTTGTTCAAGATTGTTGTTTGTAAGTCTAGAATTCAATTCTTCAACTTTTTCGTTTAATTCTACTATTTTCTCATTTTGCTCTTGAATTGCATTTATTAAAACTGGTATCAATGCACTATAGTTCATTCCTAATCTTTCGTTAACTACTTTTTTTGTTGTGTTGCCGTCGTTGTCATTTTCTGCAAGTACAAAGTCTTGTTTTTTCACTATTTCAGTAATTATTTCATCTACTTCTTGCGCAATTAGACCTATTTGTTTGTCTTCTTTTTCTTTTCCCTTCCAGTTATATATAACTGGTCTTAACTCTAAAACTTCATTTAGTCCATATTTTAAATTCTTAATATTGGTCTTGAGGTTAACATCTGATGTTTGAATTATTCCATTGGTTGAATAAATATTGTCCCATCTTCTATTTGGCGAACCTAAATTATACAAATCATCTTCACCGGGAAGTGTACCTGTTCCGTCAACTGTTAATCTTGCAACACCTAGAGCTCTAAATTGAACTGCACCTCCTTCATTAGAAAGAAATCTAAGAATATTCGTACCTCTATGTGTGAAACTTGATATACCAGTACCTGTTCTAATCAATCTTATTCCAAAGTCTGGATAAGCAGTAACATCTCCTATTAAATCTAGTAAGGCACCGCCGTTACTAGCTCTGTCCAAACCTACCTCAAGAGATGTACCTCTAACTATTGCATTTCCATTGACATCCAACTTCTCAGCAGGACTATCCGTTCCAACCCCCACATCGCCATTTGGCGCTTGTATCGTCAATTGCGCACTAGCAAGAGTAAACGCAAACAGTACTATTAATAAAGTAAATATATTTTTCATG